>NZ_JBSWSP010000008.1:0-190015 GCF_054095825.1 Candidatus Nitrosopumilus sp. bin_68KS | reverse complement strand
CGCAATAGAAGAATTTGATGGTGTAGATAACAATTGTGTTGGAGGAATAGATGAAGGATTTGTAGACTTTGATGAGGATGGTTACGCTACAACATCTACTGGTCCTCAAGAAATAGACTGTGATGATAATAATGCCGCAATCAATCCGGGTGCAGACGAAGAAGATAATGGAATTGATGATAATTGTGTTGGAGGAATAGATGAAGGATTTGATATAGATGGTGATGGATTTACTCCGTTTGGGGGAGATTGTAATGATAATGCTCCTTTAGTATATCCTGGAGCTGATGAAGTTATTGATGGTGCTGATAATAATTGTGATACAATCTTTGACAACATTGATGAACTAGACCAAGATGGTGATGGTTACATTCCAGGTATTTTTACACAACTTGATTGGATAGGTCCACTTCCAGAACCTGATGGAGGAAATGACTGTAATGATAATAATTTAGATATTAATCCAGGTGCTACTGAAATTGGTGGAAATGGAATTGATGATAACTGTGATGGAATTCTGGATGATGGAGTAGATGAAGATGGAGATGGATGGGTTACTGGACCTGGAGTAGGATTTGATTGCCATGATAGAGTGGAAACTAATCCTGAGGCAATCTATTTTGGAATAGATCCTGTAGAAATTAATCCAGATGCCCAAGAAATTATTGGTGATGGTGTAGACAATAACTGTAATGATACCACTGATGAAATAGATCTAATTACTTTAGATGATTCTTTTACTGGTAATGGAGATTCAATACTTTCTGTATCTGCTTCTGGAGTACTAGGAAATGATATACGTCCATTATATGTGGAAATCCCACCCGTAGTATATCCAATATCTTCACTATTGCCAGTAGATATCACTATCATTGATCCATCTGGAAATATCGTAATGAATGATGACGGAAGTTTTGTATTTTCTCCAACAGATCCTCTATTTGGAATTTACTCTTTTGATTATTTTATGGAGTATGATGACACTTTAGGTCTGTCTGGTACAATAATTACAAGTAACACTGCATCAGTTACGTTAACACAAAAATTCTGTGGAAAAGATATGGATGACTTTGATAACGTCATTGTTGGAACAAATTCAAATGACAAACTAAAGGGAACAAATGATGATGATTTGATTTTAGGATTGGCTGGTAATGATAAGATTGATGGAAAGAAAGGTAATGACTGTATTTATGGTGGAGATGGAAATGATGACATTAAAGGACAACATGGAATGGATGAAATTCACGGTGGAGATGGAAATGACAAGATTACAGGACACCACGATGACGACATAATATTTGGAGATTCTGGAAATGATAAAATTACAGGACAACATGGAAATGACAAAATTCATGGTGGAGATGGAAATGATTACATTAAAGGTGAACATGGTAATGATGAATTATTTGGTGATGCTGGAAATGACAAAATTTCTGGTGGTCATGATGATGATATGATTGATGGTGGTGATGATGTTGATTATTGTAAAGGTGACAAGGGTGTTAACACAATAATTAATTGTGAAAAAGAAGATGACAAAGACGGAAAAGATGACAAACATGATGACAAAGACGGAAAAGATGACAAACATGATGACAAAGACGGAAAAGATGACAAACATGATGACAAAGACGGAAAAGATGACAAACATGATGACAAAGACGGAAAAGATGACAAACATGATGACAAAGACGGAAAAGATGACAAAAAATCTAAAAAGTCTAAAAAATAAAAATAATTTTTAATTTAATTTTTTAATATCTATGGATATGCAATAGATTCTGAAATTATTGTATCTATATCTACAATTTTTATTCTTGATTGTTCCATTGAATCTCTTTTTCTAATTGTAACTGTATCATCTTCCAGAGTCTGATGATCAACTGTTACTGCAAATGGTACACCAATCTCATCTAATCTTCTATATCGTCTTCCTATAGCACCTGAATGATCTAAAAATGCATCACATTTACGCTTAATTTGAAGATAAACCCCATCTGTCTTCTCTTTGAGTCCATCCTTTTTGACTAGAGATAAAACTCCGATATGAACAGGAGCCAGATATGGCTTGAGTGATAACACAATTCTTTCATGTTCCTTATCATCTTTGAGACTATGCTCTAAAATTGTGTAAAGACTTCTGTCAATCCCCATTGAGATCTCAAAGACATGAGGTAGAACTTTTTCATCATTATCCATCACTTCAAATTTCTCCTTACTCTTTGAAGCGTGACTTGATAAATCATAATCAGATCTATAATTACATGCAACAAGTTCTAGCCAACCAATAGTAGTTTCTACTTCAAAATCAAACGCAACTTCTGCATAGAATGCTTTTTCTTTATCTCCAAGTTTTCTGAATCTACTTTTTCTAATGTTAATACCTGTTTTCTCATAAAATTCAGTTAACATTCCCAAATAATATGCAACAAATTTGTTTGGAATAATGCCAGATTCTACTGCTTCTTTACATGTCATAGAGATTGGCTCTGCATCTGTTTGAACTCGAATTATTGTATTTTCTATTTCTGGAAAATTCTCCACTTCTTGTAACTTTGATGGATTGCAAAACACTTCAATTTCTGCCTGGTAAAATTCTCGTAAACGAAGCAAGCTCTGTCTTGGCGCAATCTCATTTCTAAAACTTTTTCCAACTTGGGCAATTCCCAATGGAAGTTTTCCTCGCATGGTCTTGAAAAGTCTTGGAAAATCCACAAAAATTGACTGGCAAGTTTCTGGTCTAAGATATGCCTCTTCTTCTTGGGGACCAATACCAACTTTAAACATCATATTAAATTTTTTAGTCTTATCAAAATCTCCTTTGCATTTAGGACACTTTATGTTATTTTGAATAATTGTATTATCAAATTCTTCCAAATCTGCACTCTCTGGAATTTCAATTTGTGAAATCTCTGCAATTGTTCTATCAGCTCTAAATGTAGAATTACACTTTGTACATTTGATAATTGGATCCGCAAAATTTCCTAAATGTCCTGATGCCTCAAAGACTGATTTTGACATTATTTGTGAGCCATCAATCTCAAGCATACCGTCTCGTCGAATTAATTCTCGTCGCCATAACTCTAGAAATTTATTTTTTAATCCTACACCTGATGGTCCATATTCCCAAAATCCAGCCTGTGCATCTGAATATATTTCACAGCTAGGAAAGTAAAATCCACGCTCAAGTGCTAATTTCATTACCTCTTCATAGTTCATTAAATCATCATTTCATCCATGAAATAAATTTCTACGCAAACTCCTTTGCTATTCTGATATTCTCAAAGTCGTCTCTTTCACCATCAATTGGAGTTTCTAAAATTATTGGAATTTTTTTCTTGTTTGCAAACTTTACTAAAGCTGAAATTCCTTTTTCTCCAATCCCTCCCAATCCTAAATGATAATGTCTATCCAAATTACAACCAAGCTCACCTTTTGCATCATTTAGATGTAATATTTTCAAATTCTCAATTCCAACATATTTATCAAATTCAGAAAATGTTTCTTTCACTTTATTTTCTGTTCGCAAGTCATAGCCGGAAACAAATGCATGACAAGAATCAATACAAATACCAAATTTCTTTGTAGGCTTTAGTTGCTTGAATATCTCACCTAGTTGTTTAAAATCAGAACCAACTGAATTTTTTTGGCCTGCAGTATTTTCCAATAAAATTACTACATCATTTTTTATCTTTCCAGCTCTTGTTAGTCCTTCAACTAGTCGTTTAATTCCAGCTTCTGCTCCTGTTCCTAAATGACTGCCGAGATGTGTTACAAGATACGGAATACCTAATTGCGCGCATCTCTCACTTTCATTAATCAAAGTGTTAATTGATTTTTCAAATCCATCATCTTTTGGTGATGCAAGATTTGGTAAATATGGCATATGTGCACATGTTGCAAATCTGTCAATTTTACTTTCCTTTAGTTTTGTTTTAAAATTTGTGACGTCTTCTTTAGAGAGATCTTTTGCATGCCATCCCCTTGGATTTCTAGTAAATATCTGAAAAGCAGAACATTCTCGTTCAACTGCATTATCTACTGCTTTGTCAATTGAACCTGATATTGAGACATGACAGCCGATCTGCATATTTGTTAAATTTCTTAAAACATAATTTAAACCAGCGTCAAAAATCAGATTTTTATGTAAATTAAGTAAATCATTATCATGATAGCATTAGGCCAAGATGAAATTGCAAAGTATCCATTCTTGGCAGACGCAGGTCAATATCTCAAAGATAAGGGATTCTCACTAGAGCAGTTTGGAACAGATCCCGATCTGAAGGATTTAATCAATAAAGCTTATGATAGGATTCTGGTAGCAGCTGATGGAAAAATCTACAAATCTGATCTGATTGGAGATCATGTATCAAAAGAAGCAGCACTTCCTAGAGAAGTTTTTTCATTTCTTTTAGCAATTGTATTACTAAAACTATGTGGAATGCACACTTTAATCAAGAGATTTTCTCTAGCTGAAGCTCGACGTGCAGAAAAATATCTTGAGCGAGATCTATCTAATATCTCAGATGAATCCAAAAAAGAACTAGCTATCAAAGTAATTGATGATCTCTTTTCTGTACAAATTGAAAAACAAGATGATTATTTTGTGATCCCCGTATCGGATTATCTAAAACATTCAGTAAATTTTCATGAAAGAGAATGGAAGCTGATAAACAGACATGTGGAAAAAGGACTTGTTTTTTTAACACCTCATGAAACAGTTAGATTGATAAGAAAAGAACTTGGAACATACATTAATTCTAAAATTGTCAATGCAAAAACACCTACTATGATTCCTGGTTTTGAGGATTCAGTAAACAAACTAGCATTATTATCAAAAAAATTTACAACTTTTACAGTAACTACCGGAGAATATCCACCATGTATCAAACATGCCATAGATGTTCTAGAAAAAGGTGAAAATCTTCCACATTCAGGAAGATTCATGCTAGCTACTTTTCTTCTATCAAAGGGACAATCAGTTCAACAAATTGCACCTTTATTCAAAAATGCACCTGATTACAATCCTCGTGTAACTCTTTACCAGCTTAATCACTTGGCAGGAACTTCTGGAAGTGGAACTCAGTACTCTTGTCCATCATGTGAAAAACTAAAAACACAAAGTCTTTGTTTTGCAACATCAGAATGTGATAATATCATTAACCCACTACAATTCGGAAAGAAGAGAAAATAATGCAAGAAACTGATATTAAATTCTTAGAAGATTCGTTTAAAAAATACTATTTTGAACATTTTGATCTTATTCGAGTACCTGAACGTACATCAGAGCGAGAATTTGGATATCAAAAATTTAATTCTGGAATGATTAGACACATCCAAATCAAAGATGATAAGGAATTACATTTACTATTTATGCAAAATGTTCCATCTGATGTTTATTGCTCAAATGCATACTATACATTTCCTAATTTACCAATGAATGAAAAAGATTGGAAAGAGGCTGATCTTATCTTTGATATTGATGCAAAAGATCTCAATTTACCATGTAGGGAAAGTCATACAGTGTCAATATGTAATGACTGCAATCAAACCTCAAAGAATTCAAACCAATGTAACAAATGTAATTCAACAAAACTAGAAAAAAAATCATTGCCATGTAAAATTTGTATTGATTCATCAAAAATTCAAGTAAACAAATTATCTGAAATTTTGATTGATGATTTTGCAATTAATAAAGAAAACATTTATGTATATTTTTCTGGAAATGAGGGATTTCATGTATATGTATACAATTCACAATTTCAACAAATAGGATCTAGAGAAAGATCAGATCTATCTGATTATATCATGTTACGTGGTGCTATCCCTGAAACTTTTGGAATGAAGAAATTCAAACCAAACCGTTCATCTTTTCCAGAATTTGGTGACAAGGGATGGAAAGGAAGATTTTCCAAATATGTATTTGGAGCTAAATCAAAGCGCTCAAAAATTATCTCAGAATTATTGGTAAATGGTTATTCATCTTTTCAAAAGACTTTAGATGATATATCTGAAAACATTGGTGTAAAAATTGATCCAAATGTAACAATGGATATTCATAGAATTTTTAGATTACCAGGGTCTATTAACAGTAAAAGTGGTCTTACAAAAATTCTTTGTAAAGATTTATCAAAATTTGACCCTTATACAGAAGCATCATTTCTTAGCGATGATCGTGTAGAAGTTTTTGCAAATTCTCCGATAGAATTTAAACTCAAAAACAAAAAATTTGGACCATATAACAACGAAAAAGTATCCATTCCGACATTTGCAGCAGTCTATATGATTTGCAAAAAATTAGCAAGAATTGCTTAATTTTGCTAATAAGACATTAATTTAGCAAATCATAACAAAATTTAACTTTGTATAGTGCCTCTACTGATAAGCAAGCTCCGCCTCCTGATGCTGGAAAATTCATCAGATTAGGTATTGTAGCCATTATTGGGATAGTAATTTTTGCCATGGTTGGAAATCAGGCAGTAATTTTATCGATGAATTTTACAGAATTTGGCGATCAGTTCACAAAACCTCTCTATTACACACTTGTCTCTACAATAATTCTCTCAGCAATTGCCCTTGTCCGTGTAAATATTTCTGGAAGATCTTCTATTTTCTGGTATATCATTAGAACGGCAATTGGATTTCTTGGAAGCGGTGGACAGCAACCGATCTCAAATAATATCTCAAGTTTTAAAGAATACAAACTCTCCTCTCCACAATTTGTTATTTGGCAAATAACCAAAATTTTGCTTTTTGGCGCATTCTTTGCAAATATCATGTTTGGATTTGCAGCAGTATCATTTATCGATGGTAATTATTTAGGAATTGAAAATCTACCAAAATTATTTTCTTTACCGTTTGTAACTCCTGGAAATAATCCAAATTATGCAGCTGAGAATGTTGTTCCAATGATTCCTGCTCTAGTAATTTTGATTCCTCCATTACTTGCAGCAATTGGATTACGTCTAGTTTTGTATGTTGGAATTCACAGAATAATTAATGTAATTACTTCATTTTTACATGATTCTAATGATGGAAAGCCAAGATATCTAAATTATGTTTCAACAATTGAAGGAATAATTGGAATCGGAATTATTTGGGCAGGATTTAATCTCTTCTTTACTGATCAAATTGATTATAATACACGATATGTAATTGGTGGTACACTTCTCATAGGCTTTGCACTAATTGGATTTTCTGTAGTTGATAGAATTCGAGCACGAGTACTAACTCATATGTTTAAGAGAGATGTTTACATTCGAATTCTAAGTATTATTGCAATTGCAATTATTATTGCAGGAGTAGTTTCAGTTAACAACAGTATAGCTGATGCCAAAAAAATTGAATATTTAGGTCCATACACTGCTCAGCAAATTGGAGTAAATCGATATCTTGGTGAGTTAAACAATATTCAAGAAAATACTCATGATGTTCAGCTAACATCAGTTTCTGCAAATAATATCAAAAATTATGTTTCTCAACACAGTGATGTACTAGATGTTATTCGAATTTGGGATTGGGAAGCAGCTTTTGCAAAATTAAAACCTGAAATTGGTCTTATTCCATATGTTGACTTTGAAGATAATGATATTCTCCGATTTAACAATACTCTTTATTGGACTGCCTCTATGAAACCAATTCTACCAACATCTGTTAGCCTTGAAAATAGATGGTATAACGAACATTTAGTTTATACTCATGCTCCGAATGGATTCCTAACACTTGAAGCAACTGGTGGTCAGATTGTTGATAGTGGTGAATTTTTCAAACAAAGAAAAATTTACTATGGTGAGGGTGGATTGTTTGAGCAAACTTGGTCTGGTTATCCAAATTCACGAGATAGTCAAAACAGTGCAGAATTAGGTGGTGTATCTTATTCGGGATTAGGCGGACTAGATGTTTCACCACCATTAAGTTGGATATTTGAACCAAACTTTTTACTTTCATTTCCAGCAGAATCAGTCCACATTATGAGATACAAAGATGTACATGACAGAATGGAAACACTATATCCTTACTTCCTTTATGATTTGTTCGGAAAAGAATTAGACTCACTTCCTGTTACTGATGGAACAAACTCTTACTGGCTAATCCCATTAATTATTGGATTTGATACCAATGATGTTCCTTGGTCAGTTGGAAATCCCTACTTGCGTTTGGTAGGTTATGCACTAGTAGATACTTACAATGGTGATATCCAATTACTAAAGACTGGAGATGATTTCTTTTCAGATATGTTCTCTAGTCAATACTCTGACCAATTCAAACCAATTCCTACTTGGCTAGAAGAGCAAATCAGATATCCCGTAGAATTATTCAATTGGAAAACAGAGATGTATAATATCTACCATGTAACTAATGTTGAGACATTTATTCAAGCAAATGAATTCTATGAAATACCTCGTGGATTAGAAACCTATTATGTTGAAGCTAAACCTCCAGGATTTGCACAAACTGAATTCTTGGGATTACTTTCATTAGAATTGAGAGGTTCTCAAGGAAGAAATCTTGCAGGTTATATGGTAGTTGAAAATGATCTTACTAATTTAGGTAATTTACAATTCTATGAAGTTCCTCTAAATTCTACAACTAAATTAATTGGTCCAACTGCAGTTAGGGAAGCACTAGATAGGGATCCAGAATTTGCTCAACTTAAGACGCTTTTGAGAAATCCAAGAATAGGTGATAATATTTTATATCGTGTAGGTGATCATGATATCTACTTTATTCCAGTTTATACTGCAGGAGCTGGTGGTGTAGTTGCACAATTAGGTACTATTGCAGCAGTAGGTGCTGCATTTAATGGAGAATACTTTGTTGGATTGGGTGATACTCAAGAAAAAGCATTTGAGGCTTACTTGAAGAAAGTTTCTGGTGTTGCATCAGCTGTTACAACCGCAGATGATAATTATGTTGAATTAGATAGAAGTAATAGAATTGACATTATAAAATCTATATTTGAAGAAAACAACATTACTGTATCTGAACCAACATCAATTCAGATCCCGTTATCATTTAATGAAGGTCAGTTATTCTTCTTTACTCAAGGTGATCGTGAAAATACAGAAGAATTCCTCAATGAATTCATTGATGATTTTGTAAAACCACGAAGTGATAGAGTATTCATGTGGCAAGAAGAAAGTAATCTCAACATTGGAACAATATTTGTCAAAGATGGAATTTCTGAGATACATTATGTCTCAATTGAGGTAGGCAACTAATTGCTCTTAGTTGTTGATAACGGGTCAATCTATACAAAAAATTTAACTGAATTTCTAACTCAAAAAAATATTTTATTTGAAAAACAAACTCCTCATTTTCTTAACCTTAACTCCCTTTCAAATTATGATTGTTTTATTTTATCTGGAAGAAGAAAAAATGAAAAAAAGATTAACGAAATTAATTCAAAAATTATTAATTTTTCCATTAAAAACAATGTCAAATTACTTGGAATTTGTTATGGTGCAGAAATTTTGGCTCTTACTCTAGGTGGAACAATTCGAAAAACTAAATCTCTTCAAAAAGGAAATGAATTAATCAGTATATCAAAAGAAAATTTGGTTTGTAATGATTCTCTAAATGTTTTTGAGAGTCATGGGTTTGAGATATCACGATTACCTCCAGTTTTAATTTCTCTTGCAGAATCCAATAATTGTAAATATGAAATTATTCAATATGATAAAAAACTAATTTTTGGAACCCAATTTCATCCTGAAATGTCTCAAGATGGTAAAATACTAATTGAAAAATTCTGTTTACTTTGATTGATTTTAATAACTCTCAAGATTTCTTTGATTTATGGAGCAAGAAGATCATGAATTACTTTTACCTCTAGTTGAAGAAGAAAATATTTGTCTGCCATTACCAATCAACGTTGTATCAAAATATTGGAATGTAGAATTACCAATGGCCGAAGCTATTGAGACTGCCAAAAAATATTCAGGGTTTAATGGTAGTATAATTATTGAAGGAATAGAATCAGCTGAAAGACATGGGCTAGCATGTAAGATAGTAAATTCATCTTTACCAGAACTTAAAAAAATTATTGATTCTGGAGTACCTCCAATTGTAATTCTTCCAGGGATTCCCGAAATTACTCAACATGTATCTATCATTACTGGTTATGATAATAAAGAAAAAACAATTCTACATTATATTCAGAAAGGTAATTTAAAAGGAGAACAACAGGAAGGAGCAATACCTGAAGACATTTTTGACAAAGAATGGTCTGAAGATGGTAGATTATTGATATTGTTAGCACCATTTGATATTTTATCTTCTATAAAAGTAGAAAATGACTCAACTGATAAATCAAATCGACTTTGTCTCATCTCTGAACGACAAAATATTCTTAAAAACTATTCTGATGCAATTGAATCATTAAAACAAGCAATAGAAATTTCTCCAATTAATTATACTGCCTTACATCAATTAGGATCTATAATGAACCAACAAAATTCTCCTGAATGTGTAAAATTTTATGAAAAATGTTTAGAATTAAATAAAAGATCATTTTTGACTTGCAACGGTCTTGGAAATTATTATCTTAAAACTAATCAATTTGAAAAGGCAGAAAACTATTACACAAAAGCTATTGAAATCAATCGAAAAAGATCTGCTAAAATTTATAAAAATAGAGCATATCTAAGAGAAAAACAAAACAAGAATTCTGAAGCAAAAGATGATCTTAAAAATTATTTAAAATATAATCCAAAGGCTCCTGATAGAGGAGTAATCGAGCAGGCAATTAGAGAGATATAATGCGGAGTGCGGGATTTGAACCCGCGGCCTTCAGCTTGGGAAGCTGACGTCATACCAGACTAAACTAACTCCGCTTAAGATGAATTGATTGATTATGATTAAATATCTTAATTAGGAAAATAGTATATGGATGCAAAGTGCCCTGAATGTGAAAAAGTTGCAATCTTAGATGATGATATTACTAAAGTAAAATGTCCTCATTGCAACTTTGAATCAGATTATGATTCATATCTTGAAATTATGAAAGATCAGGCAATCAATATGGCAACAGACTATATTCCAGATCGACCTGGAATGTAATCACCAATAATTCCCTTTGTCAGAGCAATCTAAATGCGCTCCACAATTTGGGCAAAACATATGACAAGCTTGCATGTCTACCATAATTTTATCACACCTTGGACATCTAATATCTTCAGCCATACTCATCTTAGTGAATCTTGATTTAAAAATAATGTCCAAAGGTTAATTAGTCGTTCAACTTTTTTTTGGAATAATTGACAAACTTCAAACTTACAATTTCAGATATTAAAGGAAAATCCGTTTCAAAGGAACTCAAAGATAGTGATGCTAATCCTTTGTTAGGATTACAGCTTGGAAATGAAACTGATGCATCAATTGTTGGACTATCTGGAAAACTAAAACTCACTGGAGGAAGTGATAAATCTGGAGTTCCCATGAGAAATGACGTTCATGGTTCTGCAAGAAAAAAAGTTCTTCTTTCAAAAGGAGTAGGTTTGCAAGATGCGGAGATTGGACAAAGAAAGAGAAAGCTAATGCGTGGAAATACAGTATCTGAAGAAATCTATCAAGTAAATTGTAAATTTGATGGAGAACTACCAGTTGAAGCTCCTACTGAAGAATCTATAGAAGAAAAAACTGAAGATAAAAAAGAATAACTTAACATATACCGATTCTACATTTTGAGTCATGCATTGGAGAGAAACACTTCCTGATTGGTACATCAAAAAATATGGTTATCAACCATGTGTTAACATTGGAACTGCAGGGCATGTAGATCACGGAAAAACTACTCTAATTCAAGCATTAACTGGTTCTTGGACTAGTGTGCATAGTCAGGAATTAAAACGTGGAATTACAATTCGTGTAGGTTATTCTGATGCAGCATTTTACAAATGTAAAAGCTGTGAGGAACCTTTGGGATACTCTACAACTCCAAAATGTAATAATTGTGGAAAAGAAAGTGAATTATCTAGAGTTGTAAGTTTTGTAGATAGTCCTGGACACGAAAGTTTGATGGCAAATATGCTATCAGGATCTGCTTTGATGGATGGCGCATTATTACTAGTTGCTGCAAATGAAAAAGTTCCTAAACCTCAAACCAAAGAACACCTTTTAGCTCTTCAGACACTTGGAATACAACAAATAGTTATAGTTCAAAATAAAGTCGATTTACTTCCTTACAAAGAAGTTATGGCAAATTATCAAGACATTACAAAATTTGTAAAGGGAACTTTTGCTGCAAAATCCCCAATTATTCCAATCTCTGCCCAATCTGGATTAAACATTGATGCATTAATTGGCTTTATAGAATCAACAATCAAAACTCCAGAAAGAGATGAAAAGAAAGATACTGTAATGCATGTTTTACGTTCTTTTGATGTAAACAAACCTGGAATAAAATTAAAGGATATCAAAGGAGGTGTAATTGGCGGAAGTCTAACACAAGGAGTTTTTAAAATTGGAGATGAAATTGAGATTAAACCTGGCATTATGAATGAGAAAACAAAATCATATGAACCCTTACTAACAGAAATAACATCTTTGGGAACGGCTGCAGGAATTGTTGATTCAGTTAAACCTGGCGGATTAGTTGCAATTGGGACAAAATTGGATCCCTCTATGACTAGAAGTGATTCGTTTATTGGTTCAGTAATTGGAAAACCAGGAACACTTCCTGAAAACTCTACTGAATTAAAACTTGAAGTAAATCTATTTGATGTTGCTGTGGGAATTACTGAGGATACTAAAGTCCAGCCAATTCAATCAGGGGAATTACTTAGGTTGAATATTGGAACTGCACCAATATTAGGTAAGGTGACTAAAATCAAATCGAAAAATATTCAGATTGAACTTAGACGCCCAGCTTGCATCTTTGAAGGTGGTAATGTTGCAATAAGTAGAAGAATTGATGAAAGATGGAGATTAATTGGTGCAGGAATAATTGGTTGAAGTAATCTGTGATACTAATTTTTTAATCCATTTAGCAACTAAACGAATAAAAAACATTGATAATCTTGATGTAGAGATTGGTTCACTTTCTTTTGTTGTTCCAGAAGTAGTAATAACTGAGTTAAATAAATTAGAAAAAATACCAGAAAAAAGACAAGAAATCCTTGTTACCTTAAATTTTATAAAAAATTTTAAAAAAATTCCTATTTATGGGAATTTTGCTGATAAGAAATTATTAGATTATGTAAAAAATAATAGATCTATGATTGGAACCATGGATAAAATATTGAAAAAACAGATCAAACAAGCTGGTGGTTCAATAATTTCATTATCTAATGATAATATTATTTTAGAATCTTAGAAAAATTTAACTTTAAGACTTTTTTTAAACATAATGAGGATCATGATTTTAAAGAGCCCTTCTTTTAAAAACGGTGGAACCATTCCGAGAAAATACGGATACAAAAATGAAAATTTAAGTCCTCCTCTGATAATTGAACAAGTTCCAGAAGAAACAAAATCACTGGCCTTAATCATGGATGATCCTGATGCGATGGGAGCAGTTGGGAAAGTTTGGGTTCATTGGGTTTTATGGAACATTTCACCACAAACACATGAAATTGCAGAAAATATAATTCCTGAAAACTCAATTGAGGGGAAAACAGATTTTGATGAAATTGGTTATGGCGGTCCAGCACCACCAGATAAAGAGCATACCTATATTTTCAAACTTTATGCATTAGACACAGAATTAAATTTAGAACAAAATTCAACAAAAGATGATGTCAAAGAATCTATGAAAAAACATATACTTGCTGAAGCAAAACTTGAAGGAAAATATGCTCTTTGATAACATCTGATATCTGATCAAAAATCATTTTTAAAAAGAGTAATAAACATAGATTATTGTTCAAGAATAATGAATTCAAGTTCTAGTTTGCTATCAATAGGAAAATTTGATTTAAAACTAAACCATCTTCTAATAATAGGAATTCTTACATTATCGTTTTCAATTTCATTTTTAATTAGATCACAACCTGCAAATTATGGATGGGAATTAAATGAATTTGATCCTTTTTTTAATTACAGAGCAACACAATATGTTGTTGATAACGGAATAGACTCGTATTTTCAATGGAATGATGATCTAAGTTGGTATCCTAATGGAAGAAATGTTTCTCAAACCTCGCAAGTAATGTTGCATATTACTACAGCAATAACATATTGGATTTTTGGCGGTGATAATCTTTATGACTTTGCTATTTTATTTCCGGTAATTTTTGGTTCTTTAACATCTATTGTTGTTTTCGCATTAGTTAGAACCATTGGAGGAACTACAGCAGGATTATTTGCAACATTATTTTTTGCTGTTTCATTACCAATTATTGTTCGAGGCCAAATTGGATGGTTTAAATCAGAACCACTTGGTTTATTTTTTAGTATTTTAGCAATCTATCTTTTTTTAAGTGCTTTAAAATCAAAAAACTATAAAATTAGTATTCCAAAGATGATTTCTGCTGGAATTTTAATTATATTTGGTCTGTCTGCATGGGGAGGAGATCAATTTTTCATTGTACCATTAGGTATTTTCTTATTTACATTACCTTTCTTAAGAAAAGATCATAAATTTTTAATTTCTATGATACCAATATTTACAATATCCTTACTTATTACATCAATAGCATTTGAAAGATTGGGAACTAATTTTATTACTGGATTAGGGGGAATTTCGATAATAGTACCTACAATTTTCTTGATATCTTGTATTGTCATCCAACAAAAGAGTAATGAACATTCTAAGACTAGGAATGGATTACTTTTACTCTTAGGATTTATAATTATTGGATCAACTGTTTTTATCTTAAATGATGAATTACACTTTTTACCACTTCCAAGTCATAGATATCTAAATGCAGTAAATCCATTTTTGATCACTACAGATCCTTTAGTGGATTCTGTTTCTGAACACGCTACAACCACCCTTGAACAATCTTTTCTTTTTCATTCAATATTGATGATATTTGCAGGATTTGGAATTTGGATAATTCTAAAAAATTCTAAAAAATCTAACTTCATAACTTCTGATATGGTTTCATTTTCATTAATTTTTGGCATACTGGGAGTTTATGTTAGTTCTGCATTTGTAAGATTGGAAGTATTTGCATCATTATCAGTAATTATTTTCTCTTCTATAGGATTATCAATATTATCAAAAGAATTATTTTTAAATAAAATAGAAATTAAAAAATCTAAAAATCTGATTGTAAAATCATCTTTTCTATTGGGAATTATTTTATTATTAACTATTCCAATAACTTTCCCTGAAAATGGAAATGTTTTTTCAATAACTAATAATCCCCCTACGATATTAAATGGTGGAAGTACATTTAGAATTAGTACAAGTGATTGGATTGATTCAATGGAATGGATTAAAAATAATACCCCAAAAGATTCAGTAATAGCTGCTTGGTGGGATTATGGATATTGGATTCAAACAATGGGTGAAAGAGCTTCTCTTGCAGACAATTCTACACTGATTACTTGGATAATCCAAAATATTGCAAATGCTTTTCTAAGTCCTTCAGATGAAGGACGAGAACTTTTACTCGATATGCAAGCAGATTATGTTGTAATTTTTATCACTGCTCAACGATTAACTATTGATAATGGGGATCAGCCACTTTATCTTTTACAAGGTGGTGGAGATGAATCAAAAAAATCATGGTTTATGAAAATTGCTAAAAAACCATTAGCTAAATACCTTCATTCTGATGGAATCAGTGGAACAGATTATTTTTGGAATGAAACATTGTTAGGACAAATGACTCCTTTCACTCTTTTAGGCTATGTTGATTTAACTACAAATCAGCAATCTCTAACATATCAACCAGGATTTACTGGAATATATACAAAAGATATCAAATTCCCTCAAGACGGTAATGGACCATTAAAATTAGTCTACACATCACCAAGTTTTGATGTTGAAAAAGGAGGACAAGTAATTGGAGTATTTATTTATGAAATTAACAAGAATTATGTTTCATTAAATTAATTTTTAATAATATCTTTCAGCTAATCTATATCTCATGTATTTATCGTCTGGTGAAAATTTAGCTGGATGTGCTGATGTTGTTTTTTCATTACATTTTGAACATTTTTCTTTTAGAGTATATTGATTACATCTGATACATTTTCTTAATTGAAATTTCATTTTAATTTTCTCTTGTTTTCTTTGATTCTTCTCTGGTAAATTTGAATGAGCCTTTCTTCTTTTCTATGCTGGTTTGAATTTCTTCAATAATTGGTTTTAATGATTTTTCTGCTGCTTTAAAATTCTCTGAAGTAATTGATAGTCGATATTTTGGTGCTCCTAAATAAGTAATATCTATTGTTGAATCTTTTTTCAAAACATCTAATAAAACTTTTTTAATTATTTCTACTCCATCTGATTTGTTACTTGTTATTTCCATAATACCTCTAATTTCTACTGACGGGAGTTTAATTTTAGAACAAATTTCTCCGATTACGGTTGCAGTTTTTTTTGCAAGTTTAAGTTCCTTTACCGACTCAATACCATTTCTTGCAATTTCTATGAATGCATCATACACAGAATCAAATTTTGAATAAATACTATCTTCTAATTTTTCAATTTCTTCATCTGTAAGTTTTGCTTTGTCCTGAACATTTTGTAATAACGTTTTACCTTTTTCAAATTTTTTAACTTCTTTTAGCTTTTGCTTTTTCTGATCTTTTGATACTTGTTTTAATGATAGATCGATATCTCCTCTCTTAGAATTTACTTTTTTTACTAGTAGCACTTTTTTCTCTCCATCTTTGACAAATCTACTTACTGATCTAATCCAACCTGGTGCAATCTCTGAAATATGCAAAAATCCTTGGATATCATCATATTCATCTAATGTTACATATGCCCCATGATCCATTACCTTGGTAACTGTAGCAAGAATAATCTCTCCTTGCTCTGGCATTTCTTGGATTTCAGTAGACATTTCTTCTAAAACTCTTCAATGCGTAAATTAATGTTGCTGGCTAGAAATCAATGCCTTTCTTAGCCTTTATGCCCTTTTGAAAAGGGTGTTTTATCTCTCTCATCTCCGTAACTAAATCCGCAATTTCAATGACTTCATCTTTGGCATAATTCCCAGTTAATATCAGATCTATACCTTTTGGTTTTGATTTTATAATGTTTAAAACATCATCAACTGAAATTAAATTGAGATTTACTGCATAGTTTATCTCATCTAAAATTACTATGTCAAAATTCCCTGACTGAATTTTTTCATTACTAATCCTTATGGCCTCTTTTGCAACTTGTTGATGATCTTCTTTTGGACTTTTATCATCAATTATGCCGACAAACCCTTTCCCAACTGCAACCATTTCAAATTCTGGTTCAAGTTTTTTCGATGAATCCATTTCACCATAATGCCATGAACCCTTGATAAATTGAATCATACAAGTTCTCTTTTGATACCCTGTCGCACGTAATGCGATTCCCAAAGCTGCAGTTGTTTTCCCTTTACCTTTACCAGTATAAACAATGGTTAGCCCATCTTCTTCCATAAATTACAACAAATGATTCTAACTAAAAACATTGAGGATTTTTAGTAATCTATCACTTTAAATAAAAATTGGTTCTAGTCACACAATTGAGAATCCCTAGAATTGTAATTGCAGGTGCTACTAGTGGAGTAGGAAAGACATCAATTACCTGCTCAATAATCTATGGATTACAAAAAAAAGGTTTTACTGTTCAACCATTTAAGGTTGGACCTGATTACATCGATCCAGTATATCTTTCAAGTATTTCTAAATGTGAAACATACAACTTGGATACTTGGTTAATGGGTGAAAATCAACTTTTGAATAGTTTTCTTTCAAATTCAAAATCTGATATTTCTATTATAGAAGGCGTAATGGGATATTATGATGGATTTGGCGGTGATTCAAACTATGCAAGTACTCACCATGTGGCATCTATAACAAAATCTCATGTCATATTGGTTCTAGATGCAAGCAAAACTTCTCGTTCAATTGCTGCAACTGCACTTGGATTTTTAAAATTTCATAGAAACTCTCGTATATCTGGAATTATTCTAAACAAAATAGGTAGTAAAAAACATGAACTTTTGTGTAAAAGTGCTCTAGAAAAAACTAAAATCCCAATAATTGGCGTAATTCCAAAAAACCCTTTATTGGTAATTCCATCTCGACACCTTGGATTAATTTCAACATTAGAGAGTAAAATTCTCAAAAAACAGATTGAAAAAATATCTAAAATTATTTCAGAAAATATTGATATTAACCAAATTATTAAAATCGCAAAAAATTCATCTGATCTTACAAAAAAATCTAAACCAACACACAAGAAACCAAAAACTACTATTGCAGTTGCACTTGATACCTCATTTAATTTCTATTATCAAGATAACTTAGAAGCATTACGTCGTGAAGGTGCAAAATTAAAATTCTTTAGTCCGGTCAAGGATAAAAAAATCCCAAAGTGTGATGGTCTTTACATTGGTGGTGGGTTTCCCGAAATTCTAGGTGATTCCCTTGAAAAAAACCAAACAATGAAAAAAGCAATAAAAAAACTATCTGAAGACAATCTTCCTATTTATGCCGAATGTGGTGGATTGATGTATTTGACAAAATCCATATTATCTGAAGATAAAAAATACAAAATGATTGGTCTATTTGATGCTGAAACTAAAATGACAAAAAAAATGAGACTAAATTATACAAAGGGTAAGATTATTTCAAAAAATCCAATATCTGAAAAACTACATAATTTTCAAGGACATGAATTTCACTATTCACATTTAGATTCTGTCTCACCTGATTCAAAATTTGCTTATACTTTAGAAATAGGTGAAGGAATTAAAAATCATCAAGATGGCTTTATTCAAGATAATACCCTTGCATCATATGGTCATCTCTATTTTGATAGCTCAAACTATGCAGAAATTTTTGTAAAAAACTGTATAAAAAATTCAAAGAGATGATTCTGCTCTAATTAGTTTGAAAAGAGCATTAATTGTAGCAGATACTGAAGAACTTCCTCCCTTTCTGCCAATATTTGTGATAAATGGAACCTCTTCCAACTTTGCTAGTTCTGCTTTTGATTCTACAGCACAGATGAATCCTACTGGAATCCCAATAATTAGGGCAGGTTTTACTACGCCTTCTTTGACCATCTGAATTACTTCTAAAAGTGCTGTAGGTGCATTTCCTATTGCTACAACTCCTCCATCAATGTCTGAGATTGCTGCCCTCATGGATACTTGGGAGCGAGTTTTACCTTCTTTTTTTGCTAATTCCATAATTTCTGGTTTTGAAATATTACAAACAATGTTATTTCCAAAATCTATAGGATTTTGCTTATTCATTCCTCCAATTACTCCATTAACATCAACTACTATGCTACACCCATTCTTCAAAGCATTCATACCGCCTTGAATTGCATCTTTGTGAAAAATCAACTTGTTTTTGTTTGCAAAATCAAAATCAGCTGTTGAATGAATAATTCTTCTAACAATAGGCCATTCTTTTTCATTGAATTCATGTGATCCTATTTCATCTTCGATCATTTGCATACTTGCATCTTCAATTGATTGACCTTTCTTAGTTTGCATCTTCAACCTCTTTTGCTCTCTCTAATATCAAATCTACCATTTTTTGATCTGTTCCTATGTGTTTTGTAATGAATGCTTTTTCTATAGTGGATTTTTCAAGCGCTGGTATCAAATCATTATTAATATCAGTTTTGACATGTGCACCTTCATGAAGAAAATAAAAAACAATTATCAATACTTTGGGATTATCTTTTTCACATTTTTTAATTCCTTCAAAAATATCCGGCTGCTCAATTTCAAGCCAACATCTACTGACATTTCTGTAGGAGTCTGTTAATTCATTTACAATGTAATCCAATGATCTTTGTGCATTAGGATCTTTACTGCCGTGCCCAATAATCATAACATCTACTTCGTTATTTGAAAGTGTAATTTTATTTTCTTTTAGTGTTGTAGATATTCTGTTTTCAACAACATCTACCAAAGTTTTATGCATGCTCATTTGTTTTGTTACTAGAAATTTCACTTTAGTATCTTTTTGGAATTTCATTACATCCGTTACTGCATTTTTCACTTTTTTACCAGGATACAAAAAGTATGGAACTATCGTTAACGAATCTATATCTTGTTTTAAACATTTAGGAATCCCATCCTCGATATATGGTGGTTCTACCTCGAGAAAACAATAATCAGTAAAAACATAGTCACCTTTAGCCTTGATTCCTTTACAAATAATTTCTAATTCTTCAGAAGCTTCTCTTTCTCTACTTCCTCTATCGATAAGTAATAATCCTCGCTTCAATTCATAATCCTCGCTATTGCTATAGTCAAATTTGGTGGGAATTTCTGCTTTTCTACGATTAATTCTCCTCCTGAAACCTTAATCGCAGCAGCTTCAGAAACACTTGCAGTTCCCTCAAATGCTTTAACTGTTTCAGAAGGATTTGGTGCAGAAATTTCTGCCAGATCTTCTCTGTCTACGTACTCTACTGTAATTCCCATTTCTTTTCCAAGATCTATCAACCCTTGTACATCTTGTGGTTTTTTTATTGAAACTAATTTTGCAATGGATTTTGAACTAAGTTTGAATTTTTCCAAACAAGTTTCAACCCCTCCTCTAATAGTTTCTTTTGAAGTATCCCAATGTAATCCAATACCAATAACTAAACTTGGAGGGCGATAAATCACAGATTCTTTTATAATATCATCATCAATTATTTTATCAGAAATTATCAAATATGCTCTTGAATTTGATTTTCTTAAATCTTCCATATTCTCATAAATCACAACATTCTTTGGTAATTTTTTATACCAATTTTTTTCTCCTATATCCTGAAAAACACCGATTGGCTCTTCATTTACCATATGTGCACTAATTTTTGTTACAGTAGAATCATCATCAATTTTCCAATTAAACTCCCTTCCTACCAAATCAACAGCTATAGTTTTGTTTACATCTGCCGCAGTAGTAATTACCGATGTTGCTCCAAGTTTTTCTGCAATTTCTTCTGTAAATTCATTTGCACCTCCAATATGTCCAGATAAAACACTGATTACAAAATTCATTTTATCATCAATTACAATTACTGCAGGATCAGTTTTCTTATCTTTCAAATGTGGTGCAATTAATCTAATTACTGCACCTAATGAAAAAAGACAAATTAATGCATTGCTACTTTTGAAAAGTTCAATAATTTTCTCAGATGTAGGCTCAGAATACCATATTACTCCATTATTCCCATTTGATAGTTTTGAAGGTGCAAAAATTTTCCAGTCTGGAAATAACTTTTTTAGCTTTTCACCAATTTTTACTCCGTTTTTAGTAATAGCAAGTAATGAAGTTTTTTCCATAATCAAAATCTCCCAGCTTTAATAAAATACCTTACTCTTCAGATTTTCTAGCTAAAATATTTCCATCAAAATCAAACAATATGACATCAATTGGAACCTTTTCTTCTGAATGTTTTCTCATATGTTTAAACGTCTCACCACAAATTAAATCAAAAAAACCCTCTATTTTATTTTCAATAATTATTTCTGACACATGTCTTGCTGTATTAGCCTTTTTAATTTTTTGAATAATATTTTCATTTGCATTACATTTCTTTGCTAATTCAGATAGAAAAGTCATGTCAACTTTTGATCCTTTAACATGTGTTTGTTTAACACCTGCTGCCATTTTTGCAAGTTTTCCAATAAAACCAACAACATATGCTTTATTGATATCTTTTTTACCACATTGCTGAATAGTGTACCCTGAAAAATCACCCATCTGCACAAAACAATGTTCAGGCAAATCTACTATTTTTTTTGCAAAATCTTCACTTCTACCACCAGTTGTTAGTACAACTGTATCATTTCCCATTGCAATTGCAACATCAAGATTTTGCCTTATTGACGCTGCATAAGATGCAGTTGAAAATGGAATTACTATCCCACTAGTTCCTAAAATTGAAATTCCGTTAATAATTCCTAATCTAGGATTATCTGTTTTGGGACCTAACTCTTTACCTTTAGGAACTGAGATTAAGACTCTAATTCCATTTTTAAACAGAATTTCTTTTCCTATTTCTCTTAAGTTTTCTGTAATCATTTTTTTGGGTACAGGATTTATTGCCGGTTTGTTAATTTCTAAACCTAACCCTGGTTTGGTTACAATTCCCACTCCTTCTCCACCGTCAATTTCAATTTCATTTATTTTGTTAGTTATTGATAACTCTACAATAATTTCTGCACCATGAGTTACATCTGGATCATCACCACCATTTTTAATCACAGAGCATTTTGCATTATTCAATTCAAATTCACATGAATGTATAGGAATCTGAATAAAAGATCGTTTTGGTAATAGAATCTCTACACTTTCTATTTTTTCCTGATTAATTATTGATAATAATGCTGCTTTTGCTGCAGCAGAAGCTGAACTTCCTGTAGTGTAACCTGTCTTTAATTTTACATTTTCTCCTTCCACATATGTTAAATTCATTTTATGGTATTAACTCTTATTTCATAATTTTTGAGAATCAAGTAAATAGATTTAAAATTAAAACAAACTTGGTTCAATTATGGTTAATTGCCTAAAGATTGTTGTAACTGGAGCAAGTGGATTCATTGCCAAAAATCTTAGAAAACATCTATCTGTAAATAACATTGAATTAATCTCAATATCCAGAAATGATTTTAAAAAATTCAAATGTGAATCTAAAATTATCTCAAACTATTATGATGAAAAGAATCTCCTTAAAATAATTAAAAATTCTGATGTATTAATCCATCTTGTGGGAATAGGTAAACAAACTGTTAACACTGATTACGATATGGTGAATACTGATTTAACAAACCATATGGTTAACCTAAGTAAGAAAGCTAAAATTAAAAAAATTGTTTATTTGAGTGGATTAGGCGTTTCATCAAATACTTCATTAGGTTATTTTATTTCAAAATATAAGGCTGAGCAGCAAATCATAAATTCTGGATTAAATTTCACCATCTTTAGACCATCATATATTGTTGGAAAAGATGATCTTTTTACAAAATATCTAAAAAAACAAGTTAAAAAAGGTGAAATCAAAATACCAGGCTCTGGAAAGTATTCAATTCAACCAATTCATATTGATGATGTTGTAAAAATTATTTTTAAATCACTTTCTGAAGAAAAATTTAAGAATAAAATTATTGATCTTGTAGGTCCTGAGACTATTACTTTTGAGAAATATGTTAAACTATTTTCTAAAGGAACGAACACAAATATTAAAAAAATTAATTTGGAAGATTCTTATCATGATGCAATAACTAATCCAAAATCTGATTTTGGTATTGATGATCTCAATATTCTAATTGGTAATTTCCATGGTAATTACACCAAACTTAAAAAACTCACTAATATGAAATTTGAATCTGTCGTGAAACTATTAGAGTCCGGCCAATTGCTTTAATGTTTCAGCCTTGTCTGTTTTTTCCCAACTAAATTCAGGCTCATTTCTTCCAAAATGACCGTATGATGCAGTTTTTTTATAAATTGGTCTTTTCAAATCTAGTTGAGAGATAATGCCTGATGGCTTCATATCAAAATTCTTTCTAACCAATTCTTCAATTTGATTTTCTGGAATTTTGTTTGTTCCAAATGTATTAACATAAAGTGACACTGGTTCTGCAACTCCAATTGCGTATGCTAGTTGAACTTCACATCTATCTGCTAGGTCTGCTGCAACAAGGTTCTTTGCAATGTATCTACACATGTAACATGCTGATCTATCGACTTTGGATGGATCCTTTCCTGAAAAAGCTCCTCCTCCATGCCTTCCAAATCCTCCATAAGTATCGACAATAATTTTTCTGCCAGTTAAACCTGCATCCCCATGTGGGCCTCCAATCACAAATTTTCCAGTTGGATTGATGTGAATTTTGATTTCAGCATTCCAAAGATTTCCTAAAACTGGTTTGATTACTTTATTTATTATTTCATTTGTTATTTCTTCTTGAGAGATTTCAGGTGCATGCTGTGTTGAAACTACAACGGTTTCAATTTTTACTGGTCTGTTGTTTTCATATCTGACAGAAACTTGGGTTTTTCCATCAGGCCTTGCCCAAGGAAGAACATGATTTTTTCTAACTTCAGCTAATTTTTGTGCAAGTTTTTGTGAAAGTAAAATTGGCATTGGCATAAGCTCTGCAGTTTCATTTGTTGCATAGCCAAACATTAATCCTTGATCTCCAGCACCCTGTTCTTTTTCTTCAGTAGCTGTAACACCTTGACTGATATCTGGACTTTGAGAATGCAGACGTAAAGTTATTTCACAAGTTTCTGTATCAAACATCAAATCTTTGTTGTCATATCCGATATCTCTAATTGTTTTTCTAACTAATTCTTCTTGAGCTTTTTTGTCAAAATTTGCTTTAGATGTTACCTCTCCTGCAACTGCTACAAAGTCTGTGGTTACCATTGTTTCAACAGCTACTCTTGAATCTGGATCTTGTTTGAGAAATTCATCCAAGAATGCATCTGAAATATTATCACATATTTTATCTGGATGACCTTCTGTTACTGATTCAGATGTGAATAGAAAGCTGTTAGTCATTAAATCGCCCTTTTAACTAGAGTTCATTTTCTAGTTTGATAAATAAGACGTTATTGCCTCTTACGATAACTCTTCCATAATTTGCAATTGTTTTACCATCATGAAGCTCTTCAGCATCTGTCATAATCAAATTCATGTATGAATCAACATTGTCCATTTTCCCTTTATACTCTACTTCGTTTTTCAGTCTCACTGTAACTTTCTTCTTTGTACTTTTTTGAAGAGTTGTTAAAGGTCTTTTTGCACTATTTGATTGGGACACTAATTGTTCACTTGTTTTGAAACTTTTTTCTCTTGAATAAAAGCCTTACCTCCTTTGTTAAAATTGAAATTCCTTAAATTTTTTCTTCTTTTTCTAATAATTATACAAATGATCTCTACTGGTTTAGAAAAATTAGATGATTTCTTGTCTGGAGGAATTCCTGATGGAGTGATCGTTGATATTTTTGGTGGGAATGGGACTGGAAAAACTCAACTTCTTTTGCAATTATGTATGAATTCAATCAAAAATGGTGGAAATGTTTTGTATTTGGATACAACTGGTGGATTTAGACCTGAAAGAATTTTAGAAATTCAAAAACAATTAGGAATAGAATTTGATTATCTTGAAAAAATTACTGTATCTAGAATTAGAAATACTTCGGAACAAATCAAATCAATTAACAACTTTGGAAAAAACCATTTCTCTTTAATAGTAATTGATAATATTACTGATTTATTTTCTTATGAATACAAAAACGATGAATCAATCTTTGAAAAAAATTCATTATTTATGAAATATTTGAATCAGTTTTCAAAATTTGCAATTACTAACAAAATTCCAATTATAATTACCAATATGATTAGAATTCTTGAAGATAAAGAAGTAGAAAATATGAAAAGTGCTGTTGATCCTTTTACACACATCAAAATTCATCTAACTAAAAACTCCTCAAAATTTCAAGGCCAAATCTATTGGGCATTTGATAAGCAATCTTTTTCTTATACCATCAATAAAATGGGTTTATCACACAATTCTGAAGATATTTAACGGTCAATCATAATATTTTATCAATGGCAGGAATTTTTGATTCAATTCCAATTATCACTGTTGTGTTATTTGCACTTGGATTGATAGGTGTTATTGTTTATGCGAGATCACAAAGAAACACAACAGACGAATCAAATTCTTGAATCTTTATTTAAAAAATTTGGATTTCCTAAACTAACTGAAATTCAGAAACAAGCTTCCCCATTTATTCTACAAAAAAAAGATTGTTTAGTAATAGCCCCAACTGGTTCAGGAAAAACAGAGTGTGCTGTGATTCCTATTTTTTCAATCATGAAAAAATCTAAAAAACAAGGAAAAATCAAAGCTCTTTACATAACTCCTCTACGTGCATTAAATCGTGATGTATTTCGAAGAATCACAAATTATGCCCAACAAAATAAATTATCAATTGAAATCCGACATGGAGATACAACTCAAAAAGATAGGAAAAAAATCAATGAAAATCCTCCAGATATCCTAATTACAACTCCTGAAACTCTAGTTATACTTTTGACACAAATCAAAATGCTTAATGCATTATCTGATTTGGAATGGATAATAATTGATGAAGTCCATGAATTACTCTCTAGTGAAAGAGGCTCTCAACTCTCATTAAGTATTGAAAGATTAGAATTCAACTCAAAATACCCTCTCACCAAAATAGGATTATCTGCCACAGTGGGAAATTTTGAAGAGGCAGGAAAATTTGTTGTTGGAACTAAAAGAAAATGTGAGATAATCAGAGATACATCAGTAAGAAAATATGATGTAGAAATAAAATTTGTACAAGGCACAATTTCTGATGTTGCAGAAAAAATTATTGATTATGTTTTAGAATTAAAACTAGATTCTCCTGTACTTCTATTTACGAATACTAGAGGCGAAGCAGAATTTCTAGCCTCAATTTTGAAAGATAAATCATCAATTCCTATTGAATTACATCATGGTTCGCTCTCAAAAGAAGTTAGAGAAGAAACTGAATCGTCTTTACGTAAGGGAAGAAGAGGTATTGTTGTATGTACTTCGTCTTTGGAATTAGGCTTAGATATTGGCTCTATTGAATTAGTAATTCATTATGGTTCACCTAGACAAGTATCAAAATTTGTACAAAGAATAGGAAGAAGTAGACATAATCGTGACGCATCAGCAAAGGGATTAATTATAACAAATAATCCTGATGATGAATTTGAAGCTCAAGCAATACTTGATCGTATTCAAGAAGGCTCAATTGAAGAACAAAAAATTCATGATGGCTCTCTGGATGTTTTAGCTCATCACTTGGTTGGACTTGCAATGCAAAGTGGTGAAATTTCAGTTGATCAGGCTTTTGATTTGGTTACCAGAGCATACCCGTTTAGGAATTTACAAGTTAAAGATCTTATAGATGTGCTAGATTTATTGGATTCCAATTACCTGATATTCTTTGATCGAACAAAAATGACTTTTTGGAAGAAAGGCCGTTCATTCAAATATTATTTTGAGAATCTTTCTACAATTCCAGATATTTTAAAATTCAAAGTTTTTGATAGTGTAGGTAAAAAAATTATTGGTTCACTTGATCAAAGATTTGTAGGTGATTTTGGAGATTCTGGAAATATTTTTGTGCTAAAAGGCTCACAATGGCGAATATTAAATGTCGATGAAAAATCTTTCACTGTAAATGTTGAACCATTTAGAGGAGGTGGAATAACTGTCCCTTACTGGGAGGGAGAAAGTATTCCTATTGACTATAAAACTGCAAGAAAAGTAGGAAAATTTCGTAGTAAAGTTAAGAATGGATCCCTTGTTTTAAACAATAAACTAATTGAACAATTAAATTTTGATGTAATACCTGATGAAAATAATATTGTTATTGAATCAAACAGATCTCATGGTTCAATTGTAATTCATTCATGTTTTGGAACTAAAATCAATTCTACTATATCTACACTACTTTCTTCATTTCTTTCATCATTGCTGGGTTCAGTAGTTGATTCACGTTCAGATGGTTATAGGATTGTTTTATCTTCTAGATCACGTATTTCAGAAAAACTTTTCATTGAAGTTATAAAAGATGACTATGATCTACATTCAATTATTAGTGCATCTCTAACAGGAACTCATAATATAAATTGGCGAACATGGTGTATTGCTAAAAAATTTGGAATTGTTGGTCGTGGAGCAATTTACGAAAGAAAATCAGCTAGGTTTTTGTATGAACGATACTATAAAACTGCACTTGTACGTGAAGCACTTCGTGAATTATTTCATGACAAATATGATCTTATAAATTCTGACATTATTTTAAAAAAAATCCGTGAAGATCAAATCCATATTAAATGGTTAGAAGTTGATCAATTTTCAAAATTAGCAGAACCTATTTTAGAACATACAACAAAATATTACTCATCACCTGCAAATCTTGATAAAGGAATTCTTGATCTTGTCAAAGCTCGACTTCAGAAAACAAAGCACCGCTTAATTTGTGCTAGATGTGGTAAATGGGAACGATTAGTTGAAACTAATGAAGTTAAAAATATCTTAATCTGTCCTTATTGTAAGGGAAGACAAATCACTGCAACTTATCATTCTGATTATGATCTCCCAAAAATTATCAGAAAGAAACATGAAGGAAAAAAACTATCAATTGAAGAAAAACACAAGTTTGATCGTGCCTGGAAAGTCTCATCTTTGGTGGAAAACTTTGGTAAAATTGCTATTACCGTAATGTCTGGATATGGTGTTGGTGCTGATACTGCAGCACGAATTTTACGAAATATGGTTGATGAAGAACATCTCTTCAAACAAATCTATGAGGCAGAAAGACAATATGTTGTAACAAGAGGATTTTGGGATTCTTAATTTTTCTTTGTAATTTTGGAAAATGCAGAAATAAACAATTCAATTCTACCTTCTAATCCTGCTTTTGCATTTAATCCAGTTATTGAAACAATTTCACCTAATTCACATTTATCAATTAGTCTTGCTTGATTTCTCCAACCTTTAACCCAAATTTGACCTGTATCATCTTCTACAAACATTTCTGAAAGTGAAATTGATTCTCCAGATTTTGTTTGAACTTCACGTCTTTCAGGAACTTTTAAGATAATTGCTTCAATACAATAAATCCCATCTACTTTGACATCATTGATTTTTGTTCTAATTTTAGATAATGAAGGAATAGATTCATCATTTTCTAATTTTCTTACAAATGAATTATCATCCAATGTAATTGAATTTCCATATACTTTTGATGGCATACACTCTATTACATCACCTTCAACACAAATACTAGTTGAATTTGAAAAATCACTAATGTTGTACAGATTCTTCTTATTATCAACTGCTAAAATCATATTATTTCCCTTCTCGGTTGGTGATATAGAAAGAACTCTTGCAATTACTGGCTCTGCTTCTTTTCCTCCTTCGATTTCAACAATTGTTGCATCATTCCCATGAATTTCTAATCCTTGATTTCCTGATTTGACTTTGACTCCTAACAATCTCACTTTTGCAGATTGTGATATCATGTTGGGAATGGATGATTCGTCTTTTCCCCAAAGTACTACTCTAATACCATTTCCGACTTTTCCTTTTAGCCTCATTCTAAGTGCTTTTCCAGGCATACCTCGAGAGTTAGTAAATTCCATTCCGCTAATAACACCATCAATCATACCTGATATTACAAGATCTTTTTGACCTTCTTGTAATCCACTAATATCTTTTGTAATAGTATCGATAGTTGGAATCTCACTTTCACTATCTGTAGTTTCAATATTTGAACCAGAACCAATGTTTATTGTTGGTGAGCCATCAAGATCTGATTTTACATAAGCTTTAATGATTTTAATTAAATCTCCTGGTTTTAGATTTTCTAGACTTGGCAAATTTGCTTTTTCATCCCATAATTTTACACTAGCAGTAGAGTTTTCATCGTATACTGTCATTGTTCTAAGATAAAATGGAGAACCATCTTTTCTTGAGAATTGTTTTGCTGGTGAAAGATTCAAAACCCTTGTTTCTAATGAAATCTCTTTTGCTCCTGCATAAAGATCTTTTAAACTCATTTCAACTTTTAGTGGCTCAGACAAAGTAACTCCGTAATCAGAAGCAATCAAAAAAATTGCACCCTGATCTGTAAGATATCCCGCACCAATTTTTTCTTTTTTTATTTTAATTTGTTCTTCTACATCTTCTTTTGTCAGTTCAGGTTTTTGCTCAAGTAATTTATTCATCAAATTTTCTATTTCTGACAATTCATTTTTTGTTAACTTGATGTATTAATAAAAATTTCATTAGTTTCTAATTTTTTTTAGATTAGAAGAATGATCGCTTTTAACTCCTTTTTTTAATGATGAAATTCTCAAAAACTTCTTTTTATCAAATTTCTTCATGATTTTTCTTAGATAACTCAATTTTCTTAAGAATGGTCTTGATTTATCTCATTAACTAAATTAATAGGAAGATCGCAGTTTTGTTATGTCATGTATTGATGTTAGGAATCTGTCTAAATTATATGGTTCAATTCATGCTGTACAAAATATTGAATTATCAGTAAAATCAGGACAGGTTTTTGGATTTTTAGGTCCTAACGGTGCTGGAAAATCTACTACAATCAAACTTCTTACCACTCTAATTCCCCCTTCAAGTGGAACTCTATCAATTTTAGGCATTGATGCTGTAGCCCATCCCTTCAAAATTCGTCATAAAATAGGCGTTGTTTTACAGCAACCAAGCTATGAGCCTACATTATCCGTTGAAAAATCTCTTGATAAATATGGAATGATGTGGAACGTTCCAAAAATAGAATGCAAAAAAAGAATGGAACAACTCTTGAAAGACTTTGATCTTGTTGAAATTCGTAAAAAAAGAAATGAAGATCTTTCTATAGGTCAAAGAAGAAGAGTACAGGTTGCACGAGAATTCATGCATGATATGGAATTATTATTTTTAGATGAACCTACTGTAGGATTAGATCCTGGTGCAAGAAGAAAACTGTTAGATTATTTAAAAAATAAAGTTAAAACTGGCCTAACAATTTTTTATACTACTCATATTTTATCTGAGGCAGAATATCTTTGTGACAAAATAGCCATTATTGATAAAGGTAAAATTGTTACAGTTGATTCTCCTGATGCCTTAAAAAACAGATTTGGAAAAGAAAAAACCATTAAAATTCATTTATTAGAAAAACAATTAGATATCCCTTCCCTTTTATCTGGGATACCGGATTGTAAAATTGATTTTGAAACTGGAACCAACATTGTTATTCGTTCAGAACAATCAGAATTAGTTCTATTACAAGTTTTGAAAATACTTAATGAAAATAAAATTGAGATAGAAGATCTATCTGCAGTACCAACAAATCTTGAAGAGATCTTTTTAAACATGGTGAGAGAAAATGCATCCAATAATTAGATTAGTAAATAGAAATCTAACAATTTCTCTTAATCCTGGATTTTTAATTTGGCAGGTTATCTTTCCTTTAATCTATATTTTTGTAGCAGGATTTGCTTATGCACCATTAATTAGTGCAGTTCCATTTGGAAATAAAGATCTTGACTATCCTGCATTTTTAGCTTCAGGAATGATTGGGTTTAATATAATGAACAGTACACTAATTTCTGGTATCATAATTTGGAATGATAGAAAGCATGGAATGTTTGAACAAATTATGTCCGGTCCATTTACTAGGAGTCATTATATTCTTAGCAATATTTGCACAATAGGAATTATTGGATTAGTTAGTGCATCATTAATAGCAGTAGTTGGATATCCTGTATTTTTTGAATCTGTAGAATTTTCTCTAGTTACTATCCCGATAATCATTTTTGGAGCGATTACAGGTTCAGTACTTTTTGGCTCACTAGCCTCAATTATTTCCACTAGATTACGATCAAGTGAGGGATTTAATGTAATTATTAACACTGTTTTTCTTTTCTTTGCATTTGTTAGTACAGCGTTTTATCCAGCAGGTGGTGCTCCTGAACCATTACGAACAGCATTTTATCTAAATCCATTAACATATCTTGTTGATGTAATCAGGGCAGGAATATTTGGAGCTGTTACTGAATTTGTAATAATTGAAATGATAATTCTTGTTGCAATTGCTTCAATATTATTTGTAATTGCATCTAGACTCTTAACTAAATTAGATTTTTAGAATTTAAAATTATTTTTTAAATTGGTCATACATCTCATTTATTTTTTTAATCATATCTAAAACCTCATAGTCTATTAAATTTAGATTAGGAATTACGCAGTGTCCTCCAATAATTCCTGGATACATTTTAGGTCTATTACCTAAATTTTCATGAATTTCATCTGCAAATTTCCACATCTCGTCAAAATCAATACCTTCTTTTTCACAAATCATTTTTGTTATTTGTGCATAATTTATCAACCATCCATAATAACTCGTATCTACTAATATCTTTGCTAATTCTGCAGTTTTTGTTGTTGACATCCAATCAATTTTCTCAAATCTATTTACTAAATCATTTTTAATTTTAGGATCTATATTTTTTTCATCTGAAGAAATAAATTTTGTATATTTTTTGATATCATCTAAAAATCTTCTATGTACTCCACGAACTGGTGAATATAAAACTAAGACTTTAGATTTATCTTGAATCATTTTAGTGGTTCCAGGTTTCACAGTTGAATGTACTAAAATAACTTTTATCCCATCAATCTTATTAATCCAATTCACTGTAATATCCACAAATTCTGGTAATTCTCCTGGTAAGCAAACATGAAGATATTCAGGGTTTTCAATTTGTTTACTCTCCGAAAAATTCTTACATTTTGAAATATCAACATCAATACCTATACTTTGAAAATTTCTTTCTTCAAGAAGATGAAATAGTGTTTCTCCTACTTCACCCATTCCTAAAATAATATCAGTCATTATGCCTAATTCCAATAAAACTATCTGTGGTATATTCTTGTTACGAAATCATATTTTATTAAAAAAAGTAGCCCGGCCCAGACTCGAACTGGGGTCAAAGGCTTCAAAGGCCTCTATGCTTGACCGCTACACTACCGGGCTGCTAAATCGAGCACTCTCATTCCCTTAATGAACTTTTTATCTGAATTTGAGTCTTAAAATAACTCAAATCATTGATTGATAATTTTGATTAGTTTTTCAATGGGATTTTCCATTTGTCCAACTATTTTTTTTGCTCTTTTTTGATTTTTGCTGTTTGATGATTCAAAAATATTGTTAATATATCTAGAAATTTTAATTGGATCTGTTTCTCTTTTAATCAAATATTTTTTCACCAAAAAATTCTCTATTATGTTTGGAACCGCATTATATGAAATCGTTGGAATTCCCATTAGTGCTGATTCAGCTGTCATTGTTCCCCCTGATCCTACAAAAATATCCGTATTACTTAGCAAGTGTTTTCCATCAAATGTCATTTTTACAACTTTAGCCTTTTTATCAATTATTTTTTGAATATTTTTAATTTGTTTTGTATATCTACCCAAAATTACAATATTTTCATTGTTATATTCATTTACAATTCGTTTGATTATTGGAATTATTTTACTTGATTTTGAAGCATATGCTGCTTCTTCTTCTTCTATTCTAATCAAAATATTTCTCCTATTATTTTTCTTAAATGGGGATGCCTTATTTTGATTAATTTTTCTTTTAATTGTTACAGATGCATCTATGGCATTGTATGATATAATGTCTTTTTTATCAATTCCATATTTTGAAAATTCATTTTTTGGTATCACATTAGGAATCAATAATTTTTGAATTAATGGTAATGTTAATCGCATTACTGCAGAAGCATGTGGTGAATCACAAAATGCTATGTGCTTAATTCCCAATCCAAATGAAATTCTGGCAGCTTCAGGAGAACAAAAACTAATTGCTATTTCTGGTGAAAACTTCTCAATTATTTTGGATAGTTTCTCTATTCTGATAATACTAGCTTTAAGCTTGGTTTTTTTATCTCTACCACCGTGTTTTCCAACAAAAATAAGGTCAAAATCACGTATTTTTGCTAATTTTGAAACTTCATTATAGTCTCTAGATGTACATAAAATTTTATGTTTTTTTCCTAATTTCTCAATTATTGGTTCAGAAAACAATAATTGTTTCGGAGTGAGAATATCTATCCATATTTTCAAGTAATTTTCATAATTCTAGTTAGTTCAATAAGTTTTTCTTAGTCCATTATCAGTGTAAATGTATGGGGGGAGCAAAAGTTGTCGTTTATGGTCTCAGTACAGAGGGATATGCAATTGCATCACAAATGGCAATCAAAGGTGCAGATGTTTACATAATAGATGAATCTACTCCATCAGCAATTTCTCTAAAAGCAGAAATAGCTAAAACATATCCTAATGTATCTTCTCTAAAAGAAGATGAACCTCTTTTGGCTATGGAACCAATTGATGTGGCCATTTCTAAAGCTCAATATCTTTTCTTTACACCAAGAATTAGAAAAACAGGACAAGATATCAAAACTGAAATACATTCAAAATTTAAGGATGCAGTTACTTCATTAAAGAAAAATAGCTCTGTTGTTTTTACACTTCCAACAGGATTTGGTGGAAATAATGAAAATATTTCATTACTTGAACATGTAACCGGTCTTGAGGCTGGAAAGCATATTTCTTATTTTTATTATCCATTAGAAGATCTAAATCAACAACCAAAAATTATTGGTTCTTTTAATGGGAAGAAAGATCCAATACTACATGATTTACTTACTCTAGGTAAAAAAGAAAAAAGATTTGTAGCCATTTCATCATCAGAACATTTTCATGCGATTAATGTCCTATCTAGATTTTCTAGTTTGTGTAGTGTTTTGGAAGTTTGTAAATATGCTCAAGACGATGTTACTAAAAATGATCTTTCTTCAGATGATTTTCAAGAGATATTCCTAGATAATATGGTCAGTGGTCTATTTGATCTGAAGTCTTTGGGTTCCTCATTTGAAGGAGCAAATTCCCTCATGTACCTAATTAATGGAAGTGTAAAGGGTATTGATGGTTATATCAAACGATTAATTGATGAAATTCGAGCTACTTTAAAGAAAAATGATCTCAAAGCAAGTAGAACAAAAATTGCATTATCATGGACTCTTGATCAGCATGCAATGCGCGGTGATAAAATCGAAATGCTTCAAAATTTGACATCTAGATTGCGTGATTATATTGGTGATGTTGAAGCCTATGAAGATCCAAATTTTGATTTATTTCATAGTGATAAAACCACAATTGTCGTAGCCTGTTCGAAAAATGATTTTGATATAATTGAAAAAACCAAACAAGGTTCTGAATTAATTATCGTTAAGGCTAATCCTTTATGTGAAACAATTCAATAATAGTATAAATTAGCTAAAAAATTATTTTCTTTGATTTGTCAAGTGAAAAAAATTCTGATGAGATACCAATAAACATAATATCTGAAAAACAAACAGATTCTGAAGATTCATCGGAAGAATCAACTACAATTAATGTTGAAGAACTAACAAAATTACTTGATGAAGAAAAAGCAAAAGTGTCTGAATGTGAAGAAAAATTAAAACACATATTGGCAGACTTTCAAAATCAAAATAAAAAAACACAATCTGATATAGAAAAAGGCGTAAATACAAAAGTAGATGAATTTATGTTGGATTTTCTAAAAATATATGATGATTTTATTCGTGCAAAGGAAGTGTTGTCTGACAATAAAATAAATTCAGATGGATTAGAGTCTATTTTAAAAAACATGGATTCACTATTAAAAAAATATCATGTAATTCCAATTGAATCTCTAGGAGAAATATTTGACCCAAATTTCCATGAAGCAATTTCTATTATTACTGATCCCGATTTAGATGACAATACAATTACAAAAGAGATCAGGAAAGGATATATTTCTCATGAGAGAGTTATAAGACCGACATTAGTAGAAATTTCAAAAAAAGGATGATAAAAAATGGCAAAAATAATTGGTATTGATTTAGGAACAAGTAATTCTGCAGCAGCAGTAGTAATGGGTGGAAAACCAACAATTATCCCAGCTGCTGAAGGCTCCACTGTGGGTGGAAAAGCATTCCCATCAGTTGTAGCATTTTCTAAAGATGGGGATCTCTTGGTAGGTGAGCCTGCAAGACGACAAGCAATTACAAATCCTGATAGAACTATTGTTGCTGCAAAAAGGAAAATGGGAACAGATTATACTTTTAAAATTTTAGATAAAGAATACAAACCTCAACAAATTTCATCATTTATTCTCCAAAAAATCAAAAAAGATGCTGAGGCTTTTATTGGTGAACCTGTGGAAAAAGCAGTAATTACAGTACCTGCATACTTTGATGATAATCAACGTCAAGCAACTAAAGATGCAGGAACAATCGCTGGCCTTGATGTGGTCAGAATTATTAACGAACCAACCGCTGCATCTCTAGCATTTGGATTAGATAAAGCAAAAGAAGACATGAAAATTCTTGTTTTTGATTTTGGTGGTGGTACATTAGACGTAACAATAATGGAAATGGGTGGCGGTGTCTTCGAAGTAATGAGCACATCAGGTGATACTCAGTTAGGTGGAACAGATATGGATAAAGTTCTGATTGATTTCATTGTTGATGAATTCAAAAAGAAAGAAGGTGTGGATCTTTCACAAGATACAACTGCAATGACGAGAATTAGAGAAGCTTCTGAAAAAGCAAAAATTGAGTTATCAACTGTTATGGAAACTGATATCAATTTACCATTTATTGCACAAGATCCTTCAACAGGAGCAAAAAATCTTGAATTGAGATTAACTAGAGCTAAATTAGATGAGCTAATTGAACCAATAGTTGAACGATGTAAACCTTCTATATTGAAAGCACTTGAAGATGCAAAACTTTCCAACTCTGATATTAATAAAATTGTCATGGTCGGTGGACCAACAAGAATTCCATTAGTTAAAAAATTTGTAAGTGGTATTATAGGTAAAGAAACTGAATCTGGAGTTGATCCAATGGAAGCTGTAGCAATGGGAGCAGCAATTCAGGCAGGAATTATTGCCGGAGACGTTACTAGTGATATAGTCTTACTTGATGTAACTCCACTAACACTAGGAATTGAAACTTTAGGTGGTGTACGAGAACCACTAATTGAAAGAAATACAACTATTCCAACTTCAAAAAGTAAAGTTTTCACTACAGCTGCTGATAATCAAACTGCTGTTACCATTCACGTTGTTCAAGGTGAACGTCCAATGGCAACTGATAATGTTTCATTAGGAAGCTTTAATCTAACTGATTTACCTCCTGCTCCAAGAGGAATTCCCCAAATCGAAGTAAAATTTGACATTGATGCAAACGGAATAATCAATGTAACTGCAAAAGATCTTGGAACGCAGAAAGAAGCAAAAATTACCATTGAATCAACATCAAAATTATCTAAAGAAGAAATTGAAAAATTAAAAGAAGATGCAGAAAAATTCTCTGATGAAGATAAAAAGAAGAAAGAAAAGATAGATCTTAGAAATGAGGCAGAAAGTTACATTTACACTACAGAAAAATTGGTTAATCATGATTTAAAGGATAAAATCTCTCAAGAACAAGGAATTAAAATTACAGATGCTGTAAAAGAAGTCAAAGAAGTTTTAGATAAAGAACCAAATGAACTAAAACCTAAACTTGAAGCATTACAATCTTTGGTAAATGAAGTAACTACAGAACTTTACAAAAATGCTTCACCTCCTCCAGATGCTGAAGGACAAAGTGCAGGTGCTGAAGGACAACAAAGTACTGAAAATCAAACTAACGAATCATCTTCAAACGATGAAACAAAAACTAACTAATTTTCAAATTCAATCATTTATACGGTAATAATTGTAAAGGTATGATTCATGGCAGCAAAACGTGATTATTATGAGGTTTTAGGAGTTTCAAAAACATCTTCTACAGATGAAATAAAAAAACAATATCGAAAACTAGCTCTAAAATTCCATCCTGACCGTAACAAATCTTCTGATGCAGGCGAGCATTTTAAAGAAATCTCTGAAGCATATGCAGTACTTTCTGACCCTGAAAAGAAACAACTCTATGATCAACATGGTCATGCAGGTGTAGATGGAAGATATTCCAGTGAAGATATTTTTCAAGGTGCTCGAGGAGATTTCAGTGATATTTTTGGTCGCGGTGGAGGAGGATTTGATTCTATTTTTGAATCAATATTTGGTCGCGGTGGAGGAGGATTTGGTTTTAACCAACAAAGAGGCTCTGACATTCTATATGAAACTTCAGTAACATTAGAGGATGTCCTTCATGGAAAAAAAATGGAAATTGATTTAGAAAAACAAATTCAATGTAATAATTGTAATGGAAGTGGATGTAAACCTGGAACTAATAAGAAAACATGTTCCACATGTAATGGTCAAGGACAAGTAAGACAAACTCGAAACATGGGTTTTGCATCTTTTGTAACTGCAGCACCATGTTCCACATGTAATGGTCAAGGTTCGATTATTGAGACGCCATGTAATGAATGTAGAGGTCAAGGTAAGAAAAAAGGTAATAAAAAAATAACTTTTGAAATTCCACCTGGAATTGATTCAGGAGATTACACAGTTCCAGATGAAGGAAATGAGGTTCCAGGAGGATCAAATGGTGATTTGATAGTAAGAGTGAGAGTTAAACCTCATTTAAAATTCAAAAGAGACGGAAAAGATATTTTTTATGATCAGGATGTTTCAATGATTGATGCTACATTAGGTTGTGATATTGTTGTTCCAACTTTAGATGGAAACGAAAAAATTAAAGTTGATTCTGGTAGTCAACCAAATACAATTATCAAACTAAAGGGAAAAGGAGTCACACACATTAATTCTAGAGGTAAGGGTGATCAGTATGTTCGAATTGTTGTAAATATTCCAAAAAAACTCAGTAAACACCAAAAAAAGCTTCTAGAGGAATTTCAAAAAGATAGTGACTAGTTAAATGAAAATAGCTTTGGATGTTGATGGTGTACTTGCTGATGTAATAGTGCCTTGGTTAAATTTTAGTAATAAAATTAGGCCTAAAATCTCAAAAAATGATATTACAGATTGGGATTTTTGGAAGAAACATCAAATTAATCAATATGATTTCTATACAGAATTAAGTGCCTGCTGGAAAAATTGGAATTCCATCCCTCCTACTGAAGAAAATTTATCATTAGTTACAAAAAATCTTTTAGAATTAGGTCAGGTAGATATTGTTACTGCGAGAGAACGTTCCACTGATATTTTTGTAAAAAATTGGCTAAATCATCATAAAATATTTTTTGATAATTATGTATCTGTAATAGATGGACCTATGAAAGCTGATTTAGATTATGATATTTTTATTGACGATTCACCTCTAAATACTGTAAAATTTCTTAAAAATAAAAAAACAGTAATTCTTTACTCACAACCTTGGAATCAACAAATGTATGATAATAAAATACATAGAATTTCAATTCTTGAAGAAGCTATAGAAAAAATTAAATCTGTTTAGTCTTTTACAAGTTTTCTAATATTTACTTGATGCCCATTTCTGACATGAGAAGAATGAGTTGTATTCAATAGCTCCTTAACTTTTTCATCATTGTAGAATTTTACATTATATTGCCCTAGAACTTTTTTACAATTTGAACAATATACTTCATTAAATTCCATTTTTTCACTTGATTGATTTGAATACTTTTTTCATAGTATAATAAAGAAACTTATTCTAGATTTCAAAAATTCACATTGCGGGAGTCACCCAGCCTGGTCAACGGTGTAAGGTTCAGATCCTTATCTTCTAGGAGTTCGTGGGTTCAAATCCCACTTCCCGCATTTAATCAAATATTCTCTAATTTTTTCTTAATATTTTTTAAAAGAAGATTATTTACTATTTCACCCGAAACTTTTCCTCTTAATTCTTTCATAACAATACCCATCAATGGTCCAACTGATCGTTCTTTTTGATTTTTTACAATTTCTTGATTTTTTTCAATTATTTCTATGATAATTTCTTCCACTTTTCCTTCATCAATAGCTTCAATTGATGCATTTTTCAAGGCTTCATCGATAGACTGAGACTTCCTAGACATAATATTCCCATAGATTATCTCAATTGATTCTTTTGCAATTTTTCCTTCTTCTAATAGTTGGAATGATTTTACAATATTTTCTTCTGTTAATAGTTTAGAATCAAGACCGTTTCTCTCTAAATTAGTAATTGTTGAACATAAAATTGATGCTACAAAGGTAGGATTGACTGCAATTTTTTTAACTATTTTTTCAAATAATTCAATATATCGTGAATCAAAAATCTGCTCAGACAGCTGAGGATTCAATTCATATTTTTTTTGTAATTCTAAAAGTGATTCATCCCATGATTTTGGAATATTTTTACTAGCATTTTCTAATTCTTCATTTGAAACTGAGATTGGTGGAATATCTGTTTCAGGATACATTCTTGATGCACCTGGACGGGGTCTTAAGAAAACAGTTTCACCAGTCTGTGTAGCCAATCTAGTTTCTGCAGGAACACCTTTCTTGGCCACTTCCAATCTATTAATAATTGAATTAATTGCAAAATCTATTTTTGAAGAAGGGGCAGCAATTATCAAAAATGCATCGTTTTGTTTAACTTTTAAAATATTTTTAACAATCGTGATATCTCCATCTTCAATTCCATAGTTTGGTAATTCATCAGAATGAAAAACACCCCCAATTCCATAAAACTTTACTAATTGTCCTATTTCTTTTCCTAATCTAATTCCTTCAAATGGAGTATATCCAAACATTCCACAAAAATTTTCAATTTTTATTGCTTTGATAATTGAATTATCTTTTAATGCTTTTTGAATTATTTTAGATTTACAATTTTTCCAATTTTCAGTGATATCAAAAATATTTTCTTTTTTTGAAATTCCTTTAAACTCTGAATTCCTTAATTTCTCAGCAATTTTTACTAATCCAAATTGCCTTTTAGCCTCAAATTCTACTACTTTTTCTAATTGATCTAATTGTTGAACTCCTTTTACTTCTACTACTGCTCCTCCATTTTTTACTGAAACATTGACATCTTGTCTTATTGATCCAATCCCCCTGGCTACTTTTTTAGTACTTCGTAATAGCCTACCTAAAGATAATGCAATTTTTTTAATTTTTTTAGAATCCCCTTCTACAGGATCTAATGCAATCTCTAAAAGAGGAACACCAAGTCTATCTAAACTGTATTCTCTAATGTTTCCTTTATCTCCAAGAAGTTTTGCTGCATCTTCTTCAAGACAAATTGCTTGAACTCCTACTTTATCACCATCAACTTCAATATACCCTCCTTGTGAAATTAACATAGTTCGTTGAAAACCTGTCGTGTTTGAACCATCAATTACTGTTTTTCTCATTGGATAAATCTCATTAAAGATTTTTGAATTTAGTGATTTTGCAATTACCAGTGCAAGATCTTTTGCGTCATTATCTAAGTTATGTGGTGGTTCCTCATCTTGTTCAACTAAACAACTACTTTCTCTATTTGCATAATAGACTATTATTTTAGATTTTGACTTTTCAAATAATGCAGCTGGATCATATTCGCCTAATTCACTCTTAACTGCACGCAATTTTCTTTGAAATTTAATAGAATATTCTTCAGATTCAATTGGTTTGCAATTACAAAATAATTTTTTATTAGTTGCTAATTGTTGATGAATTTCTAGTCCTACCTTTAATCCAATATTACTAATAGAAAATTCTGACACTTTATTCACTCCTTTAAGTTGAAATCTCTGAAGCAATATTTTGAAGCATAATTTTTTTCACTTCTTCAATATCTTGTAAATTCCCTAATGCCCACATTGTCTTTACTAATGCTACTTCAGGGATCATATTTTCTAATGGAATTATGCCTAAATTAAGTAAATCACGACCGCTTTCATACACTGTCATTCTAACTCGACCGTCAATACATTGAGAAGTCATACCTAGAAAAATTCCTTTTTCATTAGCCTTTTTTACACATTTGTACATTGTTTTTCCAATATGGCCTAATCCTGTACCTTCAAAAATTATTCCTTTATAGCCCATCTCAATAATTTTTTCTAACAAATCTGGATCATATCCAGGATGATATTTTACTAATGCGACTTTGGTGTCTAGTTTAATTTTTGGTAGAAACTCTTTAGTTGTAAAAAAATCACTCTGAATGTTTTTTTGAATTTGATTTTCTGCAATTATGAATGCTGGAACATCTCCAATTGTTTGAAATGCTCCTCTTTTACTCGTGTGATTTTTTCTCACTCTAGTTCCTATATGGCATGCTACTGTTTCATCATTTTCATCATGATGCATAACAATGTAGACTCCTATAGTATTACTTGTAGTGATAAATTTTGTTGCACCAATCAAATTTAATGCTGCGTCAGATGAAGCACGATCTGAAGATCTTTGAGAACCTACAAGTACAATTGGTATTGGAAATCCTGCTAATGCAAATGAAAGAAATGATGATGTATAATGCATAGTATCTGTACCATGTGCTATAATTATTCCAACATAATCTGATTTTGAATGTTCCTTTATTTTCTCAGCAATTTGTAACCACTGTTCAGGTTGTATGTTTTCAGAATACTCTGAAAATATTACCTCTGCATCAATATTGGCAATTTTAGCAAGCTCTGGAACAGAAGCATTAAGTTCTTCAGCTGTTAATACAGGAGTTACTGAACCTGTTCTATAATCAACCTTACTTGCAATCGTTCCTCCAGTTGATAATAGTAAAATTTTTGGCAACCCTTCATTTTTTTCCACACTTTCATTTTTTTCAATTATTTTTTCAATTACTTGATTTTTCTCAATTTTCTTTATCTCACTAATTTCTAATCCAATATTATATCCATTTTTTAATTTCAAAACAATATGTTTGTCATCACTGTGTTCATATCTTGGCATTATTATGCCAGAATACGTTATATCGCAAGTAATCTTGACAGAATCTCCTACTACAATTTTATTTGTTTTAAGAAATTCTAGCGAATTCCCTTCATATCCTCTATATTCTGACATTTATGAGAATTAGATTTGTTATTTTATTAAAACTACCTGTAATAGGAAGCGACTAGTTTTTCGCCTAACTTTAGATCTTTTTGTTCTCTGACTTTTTTGACTGCTTCTTCAAAGTGTTTCATTGTTACCTTAGCATCAATTGTAGTTTTCTCAATATCTTTTTCATCTGGATGAGAATCTAAAAATTCATGTATTACTAGAGATACTGCAGTATTTGCAATCGATGCTGTATCTGCACCACTTAACCCATCAGTTAGATCAGCAATTTTCTCAATGTCAACATGTTGAGGATCACTTGAATCATCAATTATTGGAATTTTTGCTGCATTAATTTTCAATATACTCTTTCTGCTTTCTTTATCTGGAAGTGGAATTTGAATAATTTTATCGAATCTACCTGGTCTTAATAATGCAGGATCTATCATATCTGCTCTATTTGTAGCAGCTAAAACAATAACGCCATGCATATTTTCCATTCCATCTAATTCTGTAAGTAATTGACTGACAACTCTTTCAGTAACAGCTGTTTCTCCACCTGCACCTCTAATTGGTGCAATAGAATCAATTTCATCAAAGAATACAACACATGGAGCAGATTGACGTGCTCTTTTGAAAATCTCCCTGATTCCTCTTTCGGATTCTCCTACCCATTTTGATAAAAGTTCGGGACCTCTAACAGAAACAAAATTTGCTTCACTTTGTGTAGCTACTGCTTTTGCAAGTAATGTTTTACCTGTTCCACTTGGACCATGAAGTAAAATTCCTCTTGGCATAGTATGTCCTAATTTATCATAAAGACCAGGATATTTCATAGGCCATTCAACAGCCTCTTGCAGTTCCCGTTTAACATCATCTAATCCTCCAACATCATCCCATTTTACATCTGGATTCTCTATGAAAACTTCTCTCATTCCTGATGGTGTTACTTCAATCAAAGCTTTGAGGAAATCATCATTGTTTACGATTAATTTGTCTAAAGTTTCTGGTGGAATTTTCTCTTCTTCTAAATTAAGAATAGGTAATAATCTTCTCAAACATTTCATTGCAGCCTCTTTACAGAGATATTCCAAATCTGCACCAACATAACCGTGACTGACAGCTGAAATTTTATCAATATTAACATCATCAGATAGAGGCATGTTTCTACTATGAATTGCAAGGATGTCTTTTCTTCCTTTTTTATCTGGAACTTTAATCTCAATTTCTCTATCAAATCTTCCTGGTCTTCTAAGTGCGGGATCAATTGCATTTGGTCTGTTTGTTGCAGAAATAACAATTACTTTACCTCTAGCTTCTAGACCATCCATTAATGACAACATTTGAGAAACAACTCTTCGTTCAACTTCTCCAGTAACTTCCTCTCTCTTTGGTGCAATAGAATCTATTTCATCTACAAAGATAATTGATGGGGATTTTTCTCTGGCCTCTTTGAAAATTTCTCTTAGTCTTGCTTCACTCTCTCCGTAAAACTTACTCATAATTTCTGGACCAGAAATACTGATAAAATGTGCATTACTTTCATTGGCTACTGCTTTTGCAAGTAATGTTTTACCTGTTCCTGGAGGACCATACAATAAAACACCTTTTGGTGCTTCAATTCCTAACTTTTCAAAAATTTCTGGATGTCTTAATGGAAGCTCAATCATTTCTCTAACTTTCTTAATCTCATCTGTTAATCCACCAATGTCTTCATATGTTACTTGAGGAACTCCACGTAATGTTTCTCCTTTTTCTGCAATATGGAAAACAGTTTTTTGAGTTACTAAAACAGCGTCAGCTGCAGGAGTGACTCCAATTACTTGAAAAGTTAAACGACCACCAAAATATGGAACCATCACATTATCGCCCTTAATCAAAGGAACACTTTCTAAGGCATCAGCAAGATATCTTTCATCAATTGGTGGAATCGCTTCTAATGGAGCAACTACTACTTTTTCTGCAGCAACTGCTTTTATTTTTCTAACTGAAATCGTATCTCCAATTGCAATTCCTGAATTATTTCTGCCAAGCCCATCAATTCTGATAATCCCCTTTCCTTCATCAGATGGATACAAAGGAAGACATTTTGCAACTGTTCTTCTTTTACCTTTAATCTCAATAACATCGCCTGTAGAGGCATTTAGAGTATCCATAGAATCATAATCTATTCTTGCCACTCCTCTCCCAACATCTCTGGTATATGCTTCAAGAACTTTGAGAGAAAGACCACTTTGGCTCATACAGAAATGCCCTCTGTCTAATTTTTATACCTTTGTGGTAATTTTCTTAACTTACAATAGACATCACAAGCTTAAAATCCTCTTTCCGTAGGAAACGATCAACATGGGTAAGAGACCATTAGTTAGAAGACGTGGCCGTGGAGGAATGCAGTTTAGATCTACATCTACTGGTAAAGTAGGCTCCAAAGCAAATTACCCTCGTTTTCCACTTGCCGAACAACATGAAGGGGAAATTATCGATTTAGTTCATGAACGTGGACGCGAAGCACCATTAGCCAAGATTAGATTCGAAGATGGATCTGTTTCATATGTTCCAGCAATTTTAGGAGCCAAAGTAGGTGAATTTTTACAATTTGGATTAAAATCAGAGATTGAGAAAGGAAATGTAATTAGTGTTCAAAATATTCCTGACGGCACAATTGTATGTAATATTGAAAAGCATTTTGGAGATGGCGGAGCCATTGTCAAATCTGCAGGTACTAATGCAACTATTTTCTCTCATGGTGATGAGGGAGTTACTGTTAAACTACCATCTGGAAGATTTACTACACTAAATCCAAAGAATAGAGCCATGATTGGTACACTTGCTGGTGGTGGAGCAAGTGAACGACACTTTATGAGTGCAGGAAACAAATGGCGTAGTTTTAAGGCTAAAGGAAAGAAATACCCAATTGTTAGAGGTGTTGCTCAAGCAGCTTATGTTCACCCACACGGTGGTGGTCGTCATCAACACGTTGGACAAAGCTCAACTGTTTCAAGAGATGCTCCTCCTGGTGCAAAGGTGGGAAGTATTGCTGCTAGAAAGACTGGTAGAGCTAGAATTAAAGAAAGAAAGTAGTTTCTCTTTAACCTAAAATTGATTAATGACTCTATGAAATCTATCTTTAATGTCAAAACAACGAATTAGAATTTTTGTAACAGGTAGAGTACAAGGAGTTTTTTTCCGTCAGACATTAAAAGCGAAAGCAAAACAAAATGATGTTTTTGGTTGGGTCAAAAATTTGAAGGATGGTCGTGTTGAATCTGTTTTAGAAGGAGACATAGAAAATGTTACTAGATTAGTTGAATGGGCTCATGGTGGACCTGCAAATGCAATTGTTGAAGATATAGAAATTCAAAATGAAGAATTCAGCGGTGAATTTTCAAAATTTGATGTTGTATACTAGTGAATTTTCTCAAATGCTTCTTTTATCATATTGCCAAATTCTGAAATTTTTTGTTCCTTGCTAATCTGAATTACTTCTATTGGTTGTTTTCTACTTTTTTGAATTTTAATAATCACTCCTTCACTTTGAGGCTCTACATCGACAAACCATCTAAAAGTAATTGATTTACAAAAAACAACTCTATGCATCCTAATGTCCTCCACTACATTTTCTCCTAAAGAGAAACAAAATTCTCTAATGGAATTAAAAAGAGGTAATACTGAACTTGGAATCTGTTTCTTAAAATCTTCATAATCTCTTTTATTCCCAAATGAGATTATTCCTTCCATGATCTTGTTGTTTTGATTGAAATTATAAAGGTAGTAGATCTGCTGGCTCCAGTCTAGACGAATAGCCCCATTTCAAGGCATACAAGATCCGCCACGTTGACGAGGAAGCGTGGATGCTCCACCTTAGGATTGCTCCCTCCCGGACCTCATCCCTTTCGATGGTTCGGTCTTAGAAGTTATCCCTTCGGATATTTCTAGTCCTGCAACCACCCGCCTCGGCGTGATTTCATTTCCGCACACCAAGCGGGAATTACCCATCTAGAGATTTACCCAACAGTTACTGATCTCTGCATATAGCCGGTTTCAGAACAGGGCACGGCTGGCACCCTAATCCTACCTACTACCATTTATTCTAAAAAAAGTATGTTATATTTGCATTAGGTTTGATTTTCTTTTAGTTTTAAAACCATATTACAAACTGAGCATATGCTTCCAGTGCATTCAGTTCCACATTTTTCACAAGTCATTTTTACTTTTGAATTTGAAGTCTTTACAATTTGAGAAACTTTGAGAATTGATTGATACAAATTATTTTTAATTCCACTATGTTTGGTTTCTAGAGAATTTAGAAATTCACGAATCTCTGTTCTAATACCTTCATTCATGTGTGGACAGGGTTCTGATTGAAATGGAATATTATTTGTAAATGCATAAAAGACTATTTCAGATTCATAAATTTCACAAAATGGTTTTATTTTTCTTAAAGAATTTGAGGATGTATCAGGATCCATCCAACCAATCTTAGTTGTATCACCTGAAAGCATGTTTATTACAAATGTTTGTAATGTATCATCTAGATTGTGACCCGTTGCTATCACATTAGCACCAACATCCTTTGCAGCATAATCTATTGCTCTTCTTCTAAGGGTTCCACATATTGAACATGATGAAGTTTTTTCATTTTCTCGTAAATCTAAAGCTTCATCTAATGTCAATTCAAAAAGATCTTTATATGCATAAACTTTATGTTCTACATTAAGTTCGGAACAAAATTTTTCAACAATTTCTAAAGCCTCATTTCTATATCCTGGAATTCCTTCATCAATGGTAATTACTATTATTCTAAACTGATGTGTAGATGCCATTTCATGAATAATTTTTAGTAATGCTAAGGAATCTTTTCCACCAGAAACAGCAACAGCCACTAATTCATTATATTGAATCATGTTATATTTTGAAATAGTCTTAGCAGTTTTTCTTACAATAGAATTTGAGAAACAAGGTGAACATAATTTTTGACCTGAATATTTTCTCGTATATACAGCTGGATTTTGGCAACTATCACATATCATGAATTTCTTGATATTTTTTCATTAATGATTCTTTAGGTGAATTCTATATTGTAAACCAACCAGATTTTAAATATGATAATGCAATGTTAAGTCCAAATAGAGTAAACGTGAATGCGTAAATTCCCCACATTACTACATTTACTGATTTATCTGATATTTTTTTATCAATAATTGTATGAATGAATTTCCCTCCGTCTAATATTGGTAGAGGAAGCATATTGATTATTCCTATGAAAAATGAAATCATCCATAACCATAACAAAAACATTGAAACATTTGGATCATTCCATGTGATAAAATTCATTACTGGCTTGTATGCAAATGTGTTGTCTCTCATAATTCCAATTAATCCTCTCTCAGGATCTTCAGGAGATGGAATTACCTCGACCCCAAATTCTAGTGTTTGACTATCTCTTAACACAGTTACAGTTGCTGTTTCACCTGGATTCAAACTGGGAAAATCAATTGGACTAAAGATCGGTATTCCATTAATTGATGTAATGATATCATTTGCAAGTAATCCTGCTTGTTCAGCTCCTGAGTTTTCTATAATTGATAGAATCAAAACCCCATCTGGTAATTCATAAAATACACTGAGAAGTGGCTCAGGTAGTACCATTGCAAAAAATGGGTTTGTTAATAATATAGCTCCTAAAACAAATGCAAACATTACATTTGATGTTGCCCCTGCACCAATTACTCTTAATTTTGAAATCTTTTTTGCCTTTTCAAATTCTTCTTCATCTGGTTCTACAAATCCTGCAAACATTGCGATAAATATTGCAAAGCCTCCTGTCTTGATTTTTATTTTTTCCAAAGCTGCAACTATCCCATGTGCTCCTTCATGTATTACAAGAACAATTGGAATTGATAGTAAAAAGTATGTAATTGATGATGCAGATGTTAGTGTCACTCCTGGAATAAGTACAGTTAATTCTGAAAATTCGGACTGTGCAACAAAAAAGTTTGATACATTATTGAGCAAAAACCAGAATGCAAAACCCATCATAATAAAACCTGCAATGACACTTGTATCTGCAAAGACTCTGATTCCTCTTTTTGTTCTACTGAGAACTTTGTTTAGAACTGAATTGACTTCTTTGTTTTTGTATACTAAACTATATGCCTTTATTTCAAAACCATGTTTTTCTAATTTCAGACCTTTTGCAATTATGACAATTATGACCCAAGCAATTAAGACATAGATAATCGAATTCTGTGTAATAAAATCAAGTTCCAAACTAATTGTTAATTTTTTAAGGTACGTACATTTATCGGTTACTATGAAACCTGTAATAATTGTCTCAACATATCCTAGTAAGAAATCTATTTCTAAAATTGCAAATGATCTTGTCAAAAATAAGGTTGTGGCATGCGTTAACATTTCAAAAATTTCTTCAATTTATTCTTGGAATAAAAAAATTGAAAATACATCTGAATATCTTGCTATTTTTAAAACTATGACAAAAAATAAGGGATTACTGAAAAAGAAAATTTTGGAATCTCACCCATATGATGTCCCTGAAATAATAGAGATTGATATTTCTTCAATTAACAAGTCATATCTTGATTGGTTGATTGACTCTACAAATTAAGATTCAATTGGATATCGTAACAAAGAAACTATTCCTCCCAAACCTGAAACTCTAAGACCAATATCTGTAGATGCATCAACACTGTAAATTGTAACTCCTTTACTTTCAACATCATTGAGAAAATCCATAATTTTTTGCTCATCATTATCTTGTATTGCTTTATCTGAGAATACGAGAGATTCAACTGCACCCATTTTATTTGCATGAAAAGTTTCATTAAACCCCATCGTAAACTTTTTACTTTTTTGATTTGCAAGAATCATTACCTCGTCAATTATAGATGAAGCTTTAGCTAGTTTACTTTCTGACATTATTTCTTGCATTGCTTGAGATTTTGTAAATGTGTATATTCCATCCTCTCCTCCTGAATCTATTCCTTCAACTATCTGAATTTTGAATTTTTGTAACTTTTCAATAAAATTTGCAAATCTTTTTTTTGTTTCACCTGGACCAAAAATTACTACATGATCTTCTTTTTTAGAAATAGAAAATACTGCTTGTTGTACTTGATCAAAGAATTTTTCGATGTTAAAATTTGTCTTGTATCTTTTACCGCCAGCACCTGAATAAATATTTGGCATAAATTCTAAATGTGTTCCTCTTAATCTTGCAATTCCACAATCAGCAGTATCAATAGCTACAAGTACAAAAGCAATTTGATCATTGTTTGATTCTAAAAGTTTCTTCTCAACAGGTAACCATTTTTTCTTTGAAATTGTAATTCCATCATTAATTTTTAGAATAAAAGAATGGTGTGATCCATGAGGAACTGATTCATTACTTGATTCGTAAATTGTTCCACCAACCCTCAACCTATCCAGAACATCATCTAGAGAAATTTTTTCTACAGTTAATGCAATTCTAACTTTGATTCTTTCTCCTTTATCAGGTCTTGAATAATCTTTGTCTTGTTTTAATACTCTAGTTGTATCACCTATCACTTTATCCTCTTTTTTAATAATGCGACGTAGATTCAAAAGATCATCAGGATCTTCTGCTATAACTGAAATTGAATTATCATCAATAGTCTTTGTAATCATAATAATGATTTAATCCACAACAAGAAAAGAGTTTAGCTTGTAACTTCGTTTGTATTTGATTCTTCTGTTTTTTTCTTTAGATAGTTTTCAACCCAATCTAAAGTAAGAACACCTGATTCTGCTAGATTTGTTAGAGAGTTTGCAGAAGCTTCACCAGAAACTTTGCCATTATTTCTTCTTAATTGACGCCATTTCAAAGATGTGTTTCCACTTTTTGAATTATATATAATTCCTAAAATATCTCTTGCATTAACAAATGTAATATCTCTTATTTTTTTCAAAGTTACTTTATCAGCTGCTTCCACATAAATTGCACCTAAATTATCTTCTCTTTCTGCAAATACTTCTGAATCTTCCAAATAACTTCGTGGGGCATAGGATTTACAGGTACTTGAAATGATAAATCTTCTAAAACTTTCCAATGAGGCAGGAGTATCAATTGCAACCATTTTGAAAGATTGAACTATTAGCCATTTATCAAGCTTCTTGAAAGACTCAATAGGAATCTACCTGAATTATGCATGCAGGCAGTGATGAACCTATCCCTTTGAAATGATGATGAGGATCTTGAGTTCTGAGCCTGCCTTAGGTTTTTAATGATTGTTCTGTGCTAAAAAATATGAAATCTCTTACAGAATATCTTACATTTGAAGTTAAAACACGAAGAGCATTTGTCAATATTACAAATGATGTAAGTAATCTTGTTACAAAAAGCAAAGTCAAGGAAGGATTTTGTCTTGTGAATGCTATGCATATCACTGCCAGTGTTTTCATTAATGATAATGAGGGAGGATTGCTTCATGATTATGAGAAATGGTTAGAAGGCTTAGCTCCACATGAACCAACCACTCAATATGAACATAACAAAACTGGTGAAGATAATGCAGATGCTCATCTAAAAAGACAAGTTATGGGAAGAGAAGTTGTAATTGCAATAACTAATGGGGAATTAGATTTTGGACCCTGGGAAGAAATCTTCTATGGTGAATTTGATGGTAAACGACCAAAAAGAGTTTTAGTTAAAATAATTGGGGAATAACTATCCAAAGTCTGCATCACGCTTTTGACTTTGTGATTCATTCTTTCTTGCAGCAGCTCTGAATTCTTCATCATGATTTTGAGGTCCATGACCGCACTTTACACATGCAATTTTGAATCCATCATCATTTTTCTCATAAGTTTCACAGCCACAGAAGCATGCCATGAATCAATTTATTTTCTAAGATGATATATCTTTTGGGATACAAATTTAATTATGCAGATTTACAACATTCGCCCATAGGAATTTCATGATCATGTGGACATTTTCTTGGATGCTTTAACATTACACAAAGTGCATCTGTAAATTGTTTATTCATATGGTGTTCAATTCCACATACCATTTCCTCATCAATTTCTACTTTTAATGCACTATCCATGAGAACTTCAAGTAATCTACTGTTTCTCATCATACTTGCACCTATTCGCTCACCATCCTCTGTAAGTTTCACACCTGCTTTGTTGTAATTTACAAGATTTTTGGAATTTAATTTCTTGAGCATTTGAACAACACTTGGTTGCCTGACATTGAGCATTTTTGCAATGGTACTGATCTTAACATCTTCTCCTCTTTCTTTAATATGCCAGATTGCCTTTAGATACATCTCTACATGTTCTGCTTCTGCAGTTCCTACAAAGAGAGTTTCTTCATCTATTGCATCCATATTATATCACCTTTGAATCTTTTAATAAATATTCAAAGTATTGACGTGCAAATCCAGCCAATCCTGCATGATCTGCCCAAATTGCTACAACTTCTGAAGTGTTAGCACCTCCTATTTCTGGACCTAATAATATTACAACATATCTTTTATCAGAAATTATACCTCCTCCAAACAGTCCTTTCTTAATTTTTACAGTTGATACACGTTTGATTGCTTTAATTGATTCTTTATCCATTTTATCTGATGTGAGTATTGTGATATCTACTCCTTTATCATGAAGTGATCTTAATTTTGGTAATGCTTGTTTAACTAAATCTACTCCAGCTTCGGGTAATGCAATCATTACCTCATTTCTACATGTATCTACCATCTCTAAAATTTTAGCTGCAATGTTAATTGCACCTGAGAGTACCCAAATATCTGGTCTCTCACTAGTTCCACTTTTTTCATATAATGGAACCAATTCATTTAGTATTACACTTTGATTTTGAGAAAAATCATTTTCCATTTTCTGTTTTGTAGTTTCTAGTCCTGTGGATGGTGATTTTGCAAAATATTTTGTTGGTCTTGAGTCATCTGAACCAATCCATCCTTTATCCTCTAGAGTTCCTAACACTTCGTAAATTTTTGAATATGGCACTCCTGATTTTTGACTAAGGTCTGATGCTGTTAATTCTCCAGATTTTAACAAAGCAGAGAATGTTCTAATTTCATAACTTGTAAGCCCGATTTTTTCTAATGCCTTTCTTGTTTTATCAGATATGCTCATATGCGATCTAGTCGATCAGTTTTGGTATTTAAATGAAGTATGCCTAATTACTAAATTCCACACGGGGGTGAGTGTGAAATGGATTATATAGTATTTCAGAAGAATTTCGATTACAGGTATGGCACTAATTCAGATATCCAATCAATCAACAAAAAATTTAGGTAAAAAATCTACGATTAGATTTACTCAAAGCATATGTCCAGACTGTAACATGATTCTGGATGCAGAAGTCTTTGAGAGGGATAACAAAGTCTTCATGTCTAAAGTTTGTCCTACTCACGGTGAATGTGAAGAATTATACTTTGGTTCTTATGAAATGTACAAGAAATTCAGTACATACTGGATGGATGGAAAAGGTGCCCATTCTCCAAATGTAATGATTGACAAATGTTCATGTCCTAACAACTGTGGATTATGCTCAAATCATCTGTCACATAGTGGACTTGCAAACATGATTGTAACTAATAGGTGTGATTTAACATGCTGGTATTGCTTCTTTTATGTAAAGAAAGGTCTTGAAGGCGCTTACATGTATGAACCAGATCATACTCAAGTTAGAGCAATGATGAAGACACTGAGATCTGAGAGACCAATTCCAGGAAATTCTATGCAAATTACTGGTGGTGAACCAATGCTTAGAGAAGATATTGCTGATGTTATTAAAATAATGAAAGAAGAAGGCGTTGACCATATTCAAATGAACACAAATGGTATTAGACACGCCATGGATCCAGAAGCTGCAAGAGAAGTAAGACTTGCTGGATGTAACAACTTGTATCTTTCCTTTGATGGTGTAACTGCAAGAACAAACCCTAAAAACCACTGGGAAATTCCATATGCACTTGATAGTTGCAGAAAGACAGGCACTACTGTAGTATTTGTTCCAACAGTAATCAAATCAATTAATGACCACGAATTAGGTGGAATTATCAGATATGCACAAAAGAATATGGATGTAGTTCACGCTGTAAACTTTCAACCAGTATCGCTAACTGGAAGAATGGGTAAAAGTGAACGTGAAAAATACAGAATTACAGTTCCTGATTGTGTTCAAAGAATTGAAGAACAAACAAATGGTGAAGTAACTGTTGATGATTGGTTCCCAGTCCCAAGTTGTATGCCACTAACAAATGTAATTGAAGCATTCTCAAGCAAACCAAAATACGAATTATCAATTCATTTTGCTTGTGGTGCAGGTACATACATCTTTGAAGATGCAGATACAAAGAAATTTGTCCCATTAACAAAATTCTGTGATATTCAAGGAATGTTAGAACTCTTTGAAGATAAAGCAGAAGAGATTCGTTCTGGTAAAAACAAGTACTTTACAATGCTTGAAGTTGTTAGAAAACTCAAAGGTTTTGTTGATACAAAGAAACAACCAGCAGGATTAGATTTAGCAAAAATGTTTGGTAATATCCTAATGAAGAGATCATTTGATTCAGTTGGTTCATGGCACGTCAAGGGATTATTCCTTGGTATGATGCACTTCCAAGACAAATACAATGAAGACTTGGAAAGATTACAAAGATGTGATATTCACTATCTTACTCCAGACCTCAGAATAGTTCCATTCTGTGCATTCAATGTTATTCCAGAATGGTATAGAGACAGAATCCAAAAGAAGTATTCTATTACTGTAGAAGAATGGGAAGAAAGAGAAGGCGTCAAACTAGAAGATGGTCTTTACAGAGGTCTCATGAGACGTGGAGCAGGTGATGAACTTGCTGCTGGCTGTGCAAAGAGTCAGATGTTCCATGATGCAGCACAAGCCACAATGTAAAATTTTTTTATTCCTTTTTTTGTAAAATAACTCTAAGATCTCGACCTTTTTCAGGAGATGTTTTAATTCTTGGATAATATTGATAAGGACTAAAAATTTTCTGTATGAGTCCTTCTATTTTTGTAGCGGGTCTAAAACAATCACATGCAATAATATTAAAATTTCTTTTTACCAATTTTAAAAGAGATTTTTTTGTAAAATGATGAATGTGCGGATTTTTGAAAATCGATGCTTGTAATGTGAATTCGTGATCGCATCCAGGAACTTCTATGAAAAAAATACCATTTTTTTCCAAGTTTCTATTAATATTATTTAAAAAAATATCCGGTCTAACCAAATGTTCTAAAACATGAGACATCCAAACAATATCAAATGTTTTATCAATATTTGAATCTTCAATAAAACTATGGATTACATTACCTCTTAGCAATTTTTTATTAATTAATTCAACATTTCTAGAATCTGGTTCAATTCCTGTAACTTCAAAACCTTTTTTTTCAAACCAATAAATTGCTTGACCTCCTCCAACCCCTATATCTAGAATGGTTTTTTTGTTTTTAAAATATGGCTGACAATAAGCAAATTGTGAAATCCAATTTCTTAGTTTTCCAAGTGAATCTGAATCTGTATAATTAGATTCAATTGATTCTTTTGCCTTTCTTTCATTCCAGTAATCTCCACTGTATAATTTTTTCAATTTTTGCTTAATCTCCATTTCTGTTTCTCCTGTGACATAATAATCACAATTTTTACAAAAATAAACAGGCATATCTAAATTAGAATCGTCCAAATATTTCTCTAGTTTATTTTTACAAATAATACAATTCATAGAATTTCTTTGTAGTGTAATTAATAATATTTCCTTAAAAAATAATTTTGGTATTTTAAATAGAATCCTATGTAATGGATTTCAAAATATGAAGAAATTTCTTTTATAATCCAATACCTTTTAACCTTAAGAATTTATTTTGTTTTTATGAAAATTTTGTATATTTCCCCACGATTTGAAGGAGGGATAGGTGGTCATGCATTTAGAGTGGCAGAAAAACTACGTGAAGAAGGACATGAGGTTAAGTTAATGCAAATATCTCATATTCCAGTTAAAAAATTGAAAAATTTATCATTCTCCATTTTTGGAATATTTAGAGCATTGACTGATCGTGAACATTATGATGTTGTACATGCCTGGAATATCCCATCATCTTTTGTAATGCGATACATTAATTCAAATAAAAAAATTCTTTCAGTACACGGAATTTACTCTGAACAAATTTCACTTCTTCATTCAAAAACCACTGGAAAAATTGCAAATACTGCAGAATCAAAAGCATTCACATATGCAGATAAACTTACCACTGATTCTAAATCAGTACAAACATCATATGCCAAAAAAAATAATGTTAATTTTATCTATTTACCAGCACCATTAGATACAAAAAAATTCAAAGAAATTGAAGAATATGAAAAAATAAAAAATCAGGTTATTTATGTAGGAAGGGATAGTTATGAAAAAGGAATTGACATTTTAAAAAACATAGAACCTAAGATAAATGGAAAAGTGATTTATTGTACTAATCTTCCTTGGAAAAAAACTATGAGCATTTTAAAATCATCAACCATTTTGGTTGTTCCATCTAGGATGGAAAGTATTCCCCAAGTAATTAAAGAAGCATTTTATCTTAAAATTCCAGTTATAGCAACTAATGTGGGAGGTATTCCAGAATTAATTCAGGATCAGCAAACTGGAATTCTAGTTCCACCTGAAAATCCTCTTAAAATGTTAGATGCAATAAATAATTTATTGAAAAATGAAGAATTGATAAATTATCTAACAGAAAATGCCTTTAAATCTATAATTGAAAATTTTTCTTGGAAAAACTTATTGCCTCAATATATCGAACTATATGAAAAATGATCTAATTCCAAATTTTATTAGTTTTTATTTAACTACTCTAAATTTTATTTGATTTTGAAGCAAAAACTTATTGAATTTCTAGTATGTCCTACCTGTAGACATTCAATAAATGTAAAAATTCGTAAAAAAAGAGGAACAGAAATTATTGAAGGTTCAATTATTTGCCATGAATGCAAGGATAATTTCAAAATTTCAAATGGAATTCCTCGTTTTGTAGTTGATAAAACAAAAGATTTCGTAAGGACAGAAGAAGCTTTTAATTCAAAATGGAAAAAACATCATAAAAATCACCAAGAAAAAGATTGGGTAGATTTTCAACGAAAATGGTTTTTAGAAAGATATGGTTGGAAAACTGAAGAAAATTTCAACAATTTTTTAGATTCAAAGAATTTGATTCTTGATGCAGGAACTGGAATTGGTAATAGCGCAAAATTTCTTTCTGCAAATAAAAATTCTCATGTTTTTGCTTTAGATGCAAGCGATAGTGTTGATTTTGCATATGCTAAATATGGAAAGCAATCAAATATTCATTTTTTACAAGCAGATCTTCGCCAACTACCATTTAAGAGAAATTTTTTTGATTATATTTACTCAGATCAAGTACTTCATCACACAAAAAATACAGGAACCTCATTCAAATACTTAACAAAGTTTCTTACGAATTTGGGTCATATATCAATTTATGTTTATAATAAAAAAGCACCAATTAGAGAATACGTTGATGATTTTATTAGAAATAAAACTGTCAAAATGTCTATTGAAGAATGTACAGAATTTTCCAAACAAATGACATATTTAGGAAAAAGTTTGGCACAATTAAAAAAGAAAATCAAAATTCCTTCTGATATTCCCCTTTTGGGAGTAAAAGCTGGAGAATATGATGTTCAACGTTTTGTATATTGGCATTTTTTAAAATGCTTTTGGGATGAATCCGATAATTTTGAAAGAAGTGTTGGTGTAAATTTTGATTGGTATTCTCCTAAATTTGCTTTTAGACATACTCCAAAAGAAGTAAAAAATTGGTTTAAAGAAGCTAAATTAAAAATAACTAATTTTAAAGAAATTGAAAGTGGAATAAGTGTAACCGGAAAGAATTCTAATCACTAATTAATCTTGATTAATATTTTTTTAGATCCAATACAAATTTTTTAGCAATTCTTTCCCAACTAAAATTTTCTTCAACAAATTTTCGTCCTTCACTTCCCATATTTTCCATTTTTTGTTTATCTTCTAATAACTCTAAAATTTTCTTCAACAAATTTTCTGAGTCTCCTTTCTCAATTAAATACCCTGTTTTACCGTTTATCATTAATTCTGGAATGCCTCCCACATTAGTTGCTATGACAGGTTTTTGCATTAATTGTGCTTCAAGTAAAGTTAATGGAGCCATATCTAATCCAGAAATTAATGCATAAATATCAATTTCACTTAAATATTTTCTAACTTTGTCAGGATAATCTAATGCTCCTAACCATTCAAAGTTTTTGTATTTTTCTAACTTTGAAAGAATTTCTTTCCTGAATGGTCCATCCCCCACCCAATAAAATTTTACATTAGGTAATTTCTCAAGAATATTTTCTAAGATAAGCAATTCTTTTGTTTTATCCCATATTACTGCACCTTGAAGTAATCCTACACATGGGTGTTCTAATTTAATACCTTTTTCATAAAACCAATTAGATGGATTTATTCCTTGATACATTACGAATGTATTTTTATTAGGATATTCATTTTTTGTAATTTTATCAAGATATTTGCAAATTGGAACAATTACTTTTGCACCTTCAAAATTTTTTTTCCCAATTTTTCCCCATGCATTAAGTGCTATTTTTTTTGGAAATGATTTGTAAATAGTTTTTCGTGCAATTTCTATTTCTTTCCAATAATTACCTCTTAGATGAATCACTAGAGGAATTTTCTCTTTTATAACATCTAATCCAAAATGTCTTTGTCTGTCAACTAAAATAATATCTGGTTTAAATTCTCTAAGTAATTTTTTAAATGCCTTTTTTGATTTAAACCAATTTTTTATTTTTCTACTAGGGAATCCATCAGAATAATCAGCATCAAAAACAACTTTAGTCTCTATTTTTAAATTGTTTAAAGCATTTGCAAATTCTTTTAGATGAAATATTTTTGAACTTGAAGCACCAATTAGTATTCTCATTATATTTATAATTCTTTAATATTCTTAATACTTTGCCTTATCTTTATATTTTTTACCTTTTTAAAATTATCAATATCTTTGTGTATTATAGGGAGATTTTTAATAAAAAATAAATTTCATTGTAAATGTAATGAGTGACAAATTTTTATTTTTACGGACGATAATTATTATACTTGAAATGTTGAAATAAAATTAGTGAAGATTTTTTTTCTTATCATAGTAGTTATTGTATTTGGAACAATAACGTTTAATGCATTTGCTGAGGAACAAATTCCCGAATGGGTAAAAAACAATGCAGGCTGGTGGTCTGATGACCAGATCTCTGATTCTACATTTATCGACGCAATTGAGTTTTTGATAAAAGATGAAATTATTGTTATCGCAAATACTCAACAAAATAAATTACAAACAGATGTAATTCCCGAATGGGTAAAAAACAATGCAGGCTGGTGGTCTGATGACCAGATCTCTGATTCTACATTTATCGACGCAATTGAGTTTTTGATAAAAACAGGAATATTTTCAATCTCAAAATCTAATTGCAATGGTGATGTAAATACAAACAATATCCCTGATGAGATTGAGGATCTGCCTATTTTGTCTGGTATTTCATCTAGCGAATTAGCCAAAACTAATTTTATATTTCAAAATAAGGACTGGAGTGATTGTAATTTCAATGGTGATCTTTCATTTTATGTATTCTATAATGTTACTTTGACCAATGCTGATTTTTCAAACACACGAATGATTAATACAGAATTTCATGACTCCTTTATCAACAATACCACTTTTTCAGATAGCGTTCTTCATGGAACAGTTTTTTTGAATTCTCCAATGTCAAATATAGTTTTTGAAAATGTTGATTTTTCTCCCAATGATTTTGATTTTCCATTCGTAATATTCTCGTATCATAATTATAGTGGTCCTACATTCTCTTGTTATTTTAAACCCTGTTTCATTTCACGGTATACTCTAGAATCTGAAGATGTTGATATGAAACAACTATTAGATATCACATTTGAAAAAGATAAACTTCCAACTAATCTTAGATTGGTTTCTATTATTAACGATAAAAGTGACCAAAGAACCATGTGGAGACATGTATCAAGTTTTATCGGTTCAGATATGCATAATGTACTTTTTAAAAATTCGGATTTGTCCCATTCTATGTTTAAAATTGAAACCTTAACCGACGTTAAATTTTCTAATTCGGATTTGTCTAATACATCATTCGATGATATACTTCTCTCAAATACCTCACTTGGAAGTGAATACCAAAGTATCTCTGAAATTGATTATTTGATACTACCCAAAAATAAATCTAAAATAATATTAGATATTGACAATTCTCAAAAATTTTCTAATCCTAAAAAAATTGATCTTGATATTAAATTTGCAGATGTAATAGATGAAGGTTTAGTAAATTGGCCTATGGATCTTGTTATACATGAACAAATATTATATGTTGTAGACACTGACAATCATAGAATTATTAGTTATGATGTAAATACCTTAGAAAAAACATTCGGATTTGTCTCTCCTATTCAGGAATATTGTGATACTACAAATACTTGGACAGACACAACAGAAAACTGTTTTTCTGAAATGCGAAACCTTCCCACATCTATTGCATTTCTTGATGAACAAATTTTTGTAGCTTATGGATTTCAAAATCATATACAAGTATTTGATTTACAAGGACAATTTTTGTATAAATTTGGAAATAGTGGATCCAATGAAAATGAATTTGATGGGCCATTTAGAATCTCAGCCTCAGAAAATAAGATATTTGTTGCAGATTCACAAAATCATAGGGTTCAAATATTTGATTCTGATGGAAAACTCCTTAAACAATTTTCCACTAGTCTGAAAGAATCAGTAATTTCCACACCAATAGATCTAGACATTTACAAGAATAAGATATTTGTTGCAGATAGCTCTACATCTTCAATACTTGTTTTTGATCTAGACGGAAAATTATCAAATTCTTTTCTGCTTGATTCTTCTTCTCATATTTTAATATCTGGAATAGATGTTCATGATGAATTGATATTTCTATCCGATGCGACAAATAATTTGTTTCTCATACTTGATTTAAATGGAAATCTGATAATGAAAATGGGTAAGGCAGGTAATCATTATGGTGAATTTAACAATCCTCAGAAAATAATTTCCAATGGCAAACAGATTTTTGTAGCTGATTCCGATAATTATAGAATTCAAGTTTTTGATTTAATTATTCCATAATAATATACTACGTAAAAAATTGTTTTAGATTATTTGCTTATTTAAAAAAATAAAAACTATGTGTGAAAAAACCATTAGGCCGATCCATATCTATTAATTTGATCTCTTTTTTACAGTAAAACTTCAATATGGTTATAAACTTCTAGTAAATTTTAAAAAATTATTTTTAATATTTTACAATAAACAAAATGAATCTTTAAAATATTTGTATTTTCAAATTTAATTGTTTTGATTAGATATTTTTTGTTTTAACCATTCTTGAATTGTTATTGATGGATGCCAATCTAATGATTTTTCAATTAAACTAATGTCTGCAATTGAAACTTTTACATCTCCCTTCAACGGAGGCCCAAAAATTGGTTTAATATTCAAATTTCCTGCTTCAATCATTGTATTTGCTAGTTCCAGAATAGATATGCTGGAATTTGTTCCTACATTAAAAAATGCATGATCAATGTTACTCTCCATTGCCATAATATTTGCTTTAACAACATCTCCCACAAATATAAAATCTCTAGATTGTTGACCATCACCATTAATTTTTGGTGGTAATTTATTTCTAATTTGATCCAAAAATAGTGTCACTACACCGGCATATTCCTTTGATTGTCTTTCTCCAAAAATATTGAAATATCGCATCCCAATCACCTTTAATCCTTTTTCAGCATATTCCTTTGCAAGTTTTTCTTTGTCTACTTTAGTTTGCGCATATGGATTAATTGGATTCATTTTAGAATTTTCATTAATTGGAAGATCTATAGGATTTCCATACACACTTGAAGAACTAGCATATACTACTTTAATTCCAAATTCTAGTGCTTGTGTGAAAATATTTTTAGTTCCGTTTACATTTACATCGTGATATTCTTTGGGATTAATGAAAGATTCCTGAACAGATATTCTTGCAGCTTGATGAAAAATACCATCCTTATCTTTACAAATATCTTTTAAAAGTTCAACATCTCGAATGTCTCCATTAACAAAATTAATTCTTTCTTTTATTTTCTCAAGATTTGAAATTTTTCCTGTATTTAGATCGTCTAAAATGGTTACAGAATAACCGCGTCTGATTAGTTCTTCAGCCAAATGACTACCAACAAAGCCTGCACCACCTGTAATAAGAAATTTTTTCATATTTGATAAAAATTATTTCTTTTAAAATAGTTTACCATAAAAAATAAATTAATTCCCAATTCCTATTGCGTAATAATTACAGTCAATGTTTTTATTTTTCAAAATTCTACGAGAATCAATAATGGTTCGTTTTTTCATATTTTTGATATTCTTATTATTGATTTTTGAATATTCTGGCCATGCAGTCATTATTATTCCACAATAACTATCTTTTAGTGCATCAGAAATTGTTTTTGTGTATTCAATTTTATTTTTGAATTTTTTTTTTACATTTTCAATTGCCATTGGATCATGAACTGTAATTTTTGCATGTTTTTTCAAGAGTTTTTCAATAATTATTAATGAAATAGAATCTCTAATGTCATCTGTTTTAGGCTTAAACGCTAATCCTAAAACTGAAATCTTTTTTCCTCTTAAATTACCACAATTTTTTTCAATTAGTTTAATTATATTTTCAATTTGTTGTTGATTGGTTTTTTCTACAGCATTAAGAAATAATGGCGAAACTCCAGATTTTGATGAAAAATTCATTATGGCTTTCACATCTTTTGGTAAACAAGAACCTCCATAACCAGGCCCTGCATTTAAAAATAATTTCCCAATTCTAGGATCTAATCCAATTGTTTCTGCAATATCGTCTATGTTGGCACCTGGAATACTTTGACATATGTTTGCTAATTGATTGATAAAACTAATTTTTGTTGCTAGAAATGAATTATTTGCATATTTTATCATTTCAGCTGTCTGATGATTTGTTTCAATTATTGGAACATTAGGATGTAAATTTTGAAAAAAGTTTTTCATTTTTTTCATGTATTTTGTTTGATATCCTCCAAGAACAATTGCATGTGGAAATTTTGTATCTCTAATTGCACTACTTTCCTGTAAAAATTCTGGATTTGATATTAATCCAAATTCTCTTCCAGCTTTTTTCCCAGATTCTTTTTCTAAAATTGGCATAATTACATTTTGCATGGTCCCAGGAATTACAGTACTTTTAATTAACAAGATTGGTTTTTTCTTATTTTCTCGAAGGATTTTTCCTATGGCAATTATTGCTTTTCTAATCATTGACAATTCTATAGAACCGTCTGATTTTTGTGGTGTTCCAACACTTACAAAAATAATATTACAATCTTTTATATCTGAAAATTCATTACTGATAGATAATTTCTGTTTAATTCCTTTTTTCAAAGTTTTTTCTAAATCGGGTTCAAAAAATGGTACTATGCCATCACTAATTTTGCCACATTTTTCTTTATCTGTATCTATTCCAACAACATTGTATCCTTTTGAAGATAATACACTAGCAAGGGATAATCCTACAAAACCTAATCCCACTATTCCTATTTTCATACCCTTATCCAAATTTTAATAATCTTAAAAATCATGCCTTCCTAAATGTTATGTCTTGGGCATTTCTATAAGATTCGACAGTTCCAACGTCAACCTCTTCTTCGTCTTTATTTAGTGTAATTGCTAGAACTTTTTGTTTATCCTGAATTGTTTTTTGTATAGCGTCTGTAAGCTGAAACTCTTTTCCTTTCCCTGGTTTAATTTTTTTTAAGCTTGAAAAAATATCTGATCTAAAATAATATAATGGCAATATTCCAAATTCTGATTTTGGTTTGTCTGGTTTTTCTATAACCTCTTTAACATCAAATAAATCCCTAGATAATTTATTAACTGTCGGAACTCCATATTTTTTTGAGTCTCTAACTTTTTTACAAAGTAAAATTACTTTTGCATTGGGATTTTTTTTTGCAGTCTCAATTAATCGTAAAATGGGATGTTTAGAATTGCTTAGTATTGTTACATCTCCTGCATGAACAATAAAATCTTCTTTTCCAACATATCTTTCTGCACGTCTAACTGCATCACCAAATCCTAATGGTCTATTTTGATTAATCCAAACCAAATGAGATTTTTCTAATTTTTGATAAAACCCTGATATTACTTTTTTATAATCTCCAGATAAATCTCTCAAATATGTTTCATGTGGAGTAAAATGATCCTCAATTGATCTTTTCTCTCTTCCTACAATGAAACAATAATCTCTAAAATTCATTGAGTATAATTGTTCATATACATATTGTAATAATGGCAAAACTACTTTTTTCTTTGTAAAAACCTTTGAAAAAATCGGCATCATTTCTTTAGGTATTTCCTTTGTAAATGGTAACAGCCTTGTACCTTTACCTGCAGCTGTAATTACAACCTTAGTCACAAAAATCCATTCTTAGTCTTATCATTAAGTTTTTAAAATTTATGGATATTATTCAAGATTACATATTAAAATAAGGTCAAAATAGGTTCAAAATATCATCTGTGGTAATAATGTCTAATTTGAAAATAAACATGAATAATTTTGAAGATGTAAAAAAATCACTAGATTCCAAAACACTTCGCGTTTGTGTAATTGGTATAGGAAGAATAGGCCTTCCAACTGCACTATCCTTTGCTAAATCTGGTTTACATACTATTGGCGTTGACATCAATTCAAATCTGGTTCAAAATATCAATTCAGGGATTTTTCCTCTAAAAGATGAACCTGGATATGAAGAAATTTTTAATCAAGTTCTAAAGAAAAAAACCTTTTTTGCTACTACAAAAATTGAAGATGCTGTTTCTAATTCGGACTTAATCTTATTGTCATTACCAACACCTATGGATGAAAACAATATTCCAGATTATTCCGCATTGATAGATGTTGGTTCAAAACTCTCAGAAATTTTATTACCAAATTCTTTAGTAATAGTTGAAAGTACAATTGAACCAGGATTTATTGAAAATGAAATGATTTCATTAATATCAAAATCGGGAAGATTAAAAACTGAAGAAAATTTTCTTATTGGTGTTTGTCCAGAAAATGCAAATCCTGGTGAAATATTGCATGATTTTACAAATCTTCCTAGATTAGTAGGTGGAATCAATAATAATGCTACACAAATCATCAAAATGATTTACAATTATGTATTTTCGGTAGAACTTGTTGAAATGCCAAATTGTAAGACTGCAAATGCGGTTAAGTTAACTACCAATGTATTTCGAGATATCAATATCGCATTTGTTAGTGAATTAGCTTTGATGTTTGAAAAATTAGGAATTGATACAATAAAAGTTCTAGAAGCTGCAAAACAAAAATATAATTTTCAAATTCATTATCCAGGTTCAGGTGTAGGAGGTCCATGTTTACCAATTAACTCTTATCAACTTCTTAATACTGCAAAACGAACTGGCGTTAAATTGAATCTAATAGAATATGGTAGAAAGATAAATGAAAAAATGCCTGATCATGTGATTAAATTAACTTTAGATGCCTTTAACGAATGTAATAAATCCTTAGAAAAATCTGAAATTTTAATTTTAGGCATTTCTTACAAACCCAATGTAAAAGATATTCAACTTTCTCCAGCTAAAAATATAATAGAAAAATTTCAGCGTTTAGGTGTAAATGTACATATCTATGATCCATTTTTTTCATCAACTAAAGTTTTTGATATAAAGGTTGAAGATAATCTTGATAATATTATTTCTAAAATGGATGGAGTTGTGATTGTAACTGGTCATGATGAATTCAAAAAAATACCCATCTCTTCTTTTGCAAAAATGAAAAGTCGTATCTTAGTTGATACTAGAGGAATTGTTGATCCTCAATCTGCAAGAAATGAAAATATAATTTTTAGAGGATTAGGTCGTGGAAACTAATTCTTCATTAAATGCTTCATCTGTAGTAGACATTCTAACACTTCGATATGATCCTTCAATTTCACCCAATCTTCCTAAAAAAACGTGGAGAGATTTTGAAGCAATTAATGAGCCTCCAAATATAGAATTAATTGAGAATTTAATTTCTAAAGATATATCCGAAAAACTTGAATCACTAAACGCAAAAAAACTATGTATTGCTCTTAGTGGGGGAGTAGATTCAACTTTAATTCTTTCATTAATTAGAAAAACAAATCCTGAAATTGAAATAGATGCTATTTCTATAAAATTTGCAAATAGTGTAGATGAAACACCAAACGCATCCAAAATTGCAGAAAAATTTGAGGCAAATCATCATATTGTTTACCTCGAGAATTACTTATCTGAATTACCTAAAGCTATAAGCCTAATTAAACTGCCATTTTGGGATTTGCATTGGTATTATGTAGTACAAAAATCTCAAACACTCTCAAATATTCTTGCTTCAGGTGATGGAGGTGATGAAATTTTTGGCGGTTATATTTTCAGATATGAAAAATTTCTATCATTGATAAATCCTAATTCTACTCCCTTAGAAAAAGTCAAAGCATATCTTTCATGTCATGAACGAGATCGTGTTCCTGATCAAGAGTTACTTTTTGCAGATAAATCCAATTTTTCATGGAATTCGATCTATGAATTACTTTTACCATATTTTGATAACCCATTATCTCCATTAGAACAAGTGTTTGTTGCTGATTATAATGGAAAATTATTGTATAATTTTAATCCAATAAATTCAAGAATTACTAAAAGTTTCGGTATTGATGTAATTGCACCATTATTAAATGAAAATATTATTTCCTATGGATTAAAAATTCCTAGTAAATTCAAATATGATGAAACAAAAAACATTGGAAAACTTCCATTAAGAAAATTACTTGTAAAAAATCAAGCTGATTCATTAATATCAAAAGAAAAACTTGGTTTTAATGTTAATACATTATCTCTTTGGAAATCACATGGTTATGATCTTTGTAAATCATTTCTTTTAGATTCTAGAATTGTCAAAGATAAATGGATCAAAAGTGAATGGATTGAAAAATATATTCATAAAAATAATTTAGATATTATTTATGTAAACAAATTTTTAGGATTATTGGCATTTGAAATATGGTATAGACTATTTATCACAAAGGAAATTAACAGCGAAACTAAATTGGATTAATTAATTTTTTACAATATATAAATTGAAAAAGTATGATTATAAGATTAATCATCAAAACACAATAAATTAACTTCAATTTGATGTTAACAATTAAATTGCTACATTATGGTCTAGTTTTTATTGAAAGTTTTAATTGCCTCAGGCGCTGGTGGTGGATCTGCTAAAAAAAGTGTGGGGAAATTTTTTCATTTGAAAGAATTTGGTGAGGCACTAAAAAAAATTGATGTGGAATACAAATTAGTTTCAGAAAATGATTATGTTTCAGGTTTCCCTAGTAAGGATATCAAAAGTTGGTTTTCTAAAAAAAAATTCCATGAATTAATAGATGATTTTAAACCTGATGTTGTTTTTGTGGATAGACAATCACATTTTGGTTTAGAAACAATAAAAGCTGGAATTCCATTATTTGTATATTTGAGAGGTCATTTTTGGTTGGAACAAGAATGGGCCAAAAAAACAATCTATAAAGATTTTGTAATGAGAACAGTTATTGATTTGCGTGCTAAAATTGCTGAAAAAGTCTTTAAAGATTGTCAAGGAATTTTAATGACGGGAGATTATCTTGAAAGAGTTATTAAAAAACATATTCCAAATGCTAGAACATTTCATTTTCTTGAAGGATTAGATACTTCAAGATGGTATCCGGAAACTGGTATGGAATTAAAACATCCATGTGTTGGAATGTTACATGACGCTAATTGGTGGGGAAAAACAAAAGAAATGTTAACACTAGAAAATGTTGTTAAAAAATTACCTCACGTTCATTTCTATTGGGCTGGAGATGGTCAATATAAAACTGAAATACTTGAAGTTTTAGAAAAATTTGAAAATTTTCATTATTTAGGCAGTTTAGAATATCCTGACGAAGTTCGAAAATATTTAACAGAAATTGACATTTATGCATTACCTACTGGTATGGATACTACGCCATTATCGTGTAGAGAATCAATGTCAATGCAAAATCCTACCATTGCAACAAATGTTGGAGGAATCCCTGAAATGATTTATGATGGAGAAACTGGTTTTTTGATTGAAGAAGGCGATTCAGAAAAATGGATAGAAAAGATCAATCTTTTAGTTGAGAAAAAGGAATTACGAGAAACATTAGGTAAAAATGCAAGAAACTTGGTGATTGAAAAATTTAATTGGGAAAAACTCTCTAAAGAATTTGTTGAAATTGTAAAACCATTTATTAAAAAAAGAACTTAGATTTCATACTTTTTGATGGATAAATAATAAATATAATTTTAGAAATCAATATAGTATTAAAACTATTTTTACTAAAATCAAAATAATAATTTAATTTTTTTAATAAATTCAATACAATTTGATATTCATTGATATAATAGTAAATTAATCATAAAAATATGGAACAACATTTTCATTTCTTTGATTTTTCTATATTCAAATTTAATTACAATTTATATTCTATTTCATATTATTCTAATTGCACTTATTTTAAATTTTTTTTTAGAAAAATCGATATGTTATGATAAAAATATTAATTTTAATTGTTTTAGCATTTCTTTTGGTTTTTTTAGGTATTATAATTGGTCATTATGAGATTTTTCCATATAATATATTAAAAGACACAAAAGTCATTTTAACAAATAAAAATTTAGATCATGAATCTATTAATGCACAATGGTATGAATCTGATATTGGTTCTCTTATTCATATTTCCAATGATAAAGATATTTTAGAAAAACAAACAGCTTTAATTCAATATATATGGAAAACTGGGCACATGCCTACTGATTCTGATTTACTTTTTGAAAAAGAAATTACAAATTCAAAATATAAAGACTTGAAAAATTTACAAAATATTGATCAATTAACTATTTCAATGGAGAAAAATGTAAATTCAATATCTTATCTTTTTCATTCAAAAACCCCTAATGGAAATTTAATTATTTATCATCAGGGTCATAAAGGAGATTTCATTCATGGGATTGATACAATTCAGATTTTTCTAGATGAGGGTTATGATGTTTTAGCATTTAGTTTACCATTATTAGGAATGAATAATCAACCGATTGTTGATGTTCCTAATTTTGGAAAAATAAAATTAACTACCCATAATCATCTAAAATTTTTAGAATCTGATGATTTCTCTCCTATAGTATATTTTCTTGAACCGATTACTATTTCATTAAATTACATAGATGAAAATTTTAATTATAAATCATATTCCATACTTGGAATATCTACTGGAGGATGGATAGCGACTTTGTATTCTGCATTAGATGAAAGAATATCTGATAGTTTTTCCGTTGCTGGTTCCTACCCAATTTATCTTAGAAGTGATCCAAAAAATTTTGGTGATTATGAACAAACTGTACCGGAATTATATACTTTATCAAATTATTTAGAATTATACATAATGAGTGCATATGGAGAAAATAGAACTCATCTACAATTCTTTAATAATAATGACCCTTGCTGTTTCTCTGGAAATTCATTTACTTCTTATGAAGAACATGTTAAAAATAAAATATCTGAATTAGGAAATGGTAATTTTCAAATATATTTAGATGAAACACATAATGAACATAAAATTTCTAATTATGTAATAGATATAATTCTTGAAGAATTAAATTCAAATTGAGTTTTACTTTTTTCATTATGTTAATTTTTTAAAAACTTGTTTTTTAGATTTATTATTAATTCTCGAATTCCACCAACATTAGTCGCAATGACAGGTTTTTGTATTAATTGTGCTTCAATTAATGTTAATGGAGACATATCTAATCCAGACATTAATGAATAAATATTAATTTCACCTAATCTTCAAAAAAAACAGTATAAAGACATCTTTTGGCTATAAAAATAACTTAATACTAGTCATTCCATTCAAATTTTTGTTCAATTAATTTAAAGAATTTTTCATTATAAGACTTGAAAAATTTTTTTAAGTAATCTTTTGTCTCATCATTCATTTTTTGATAATTTTCAACTTTTCGCTTTTGTTGATTTTTAATTTTTTCATTTGGAAGACCTAGAAATTTAAAAATTTCTTCTAATGTATTATCAGGATTTTTTTGAAAATTTTCTGTCGATAAAATTAAAATTTGATCCTTTGGAAATATTTCAAACCAATTTTTAATTTGATTATAATACAATCCTTTAGCAATATATGATCTGGGCCTAAGAAATTTTTCAATATTATTACTATCTATATCATCCGTTTCGTCTAAAAGTTCAATTTCTTTTTTAATGGAATTCTCAAAAGACAAAGATTCTGAACCTGATCTAACTCCTAATTGATAATTTGAATATGCTCTATCAACAGGATTTCTTAAAATTACAATTAATTTGATATTGGGAATATCATTTTTTATTCTTTCAATAGCTTTTTTGTTCCAAAAATAGAAAGGTGTATCTTCACCTGTAATACATTTTCCTGTTTTGGATTCAATTTTTTTTCTTTGAAATTTTGTTGGAAACATAGATTTGTACCAGTTGATACCTAATTCATAATTAGAATCAAAAAATCCAATTTCATCGTACGCTGCTGGCAATACACTTGAATGTTCACAAATGTCATAATACAATGATGTAGTACCACACCTAACTCCACCAAATATGATGAATTCTGGAAGTAATCTAATGGGACTTGTAATGTATGAATAATTTCTTTTAATTAATCCATAATACAATTTTTTATATATTTTATTAAGACTTGAATTTTTTATTTTGGACAATTTTTAAATTTTTCACCTTTGTGATTATTTAATTCCAATACTTTTACATCTTATTAATTTAACAAAATTTGAGAATACCTTTTCCACAATATATTAAAAGCATCTAATCTGAAACTAAAATTTTTAAATTTTATTTTTTAATATATGATGATGTATTTCCAATAATTTTTTTGGGTAACTACATCCCAACTAAAACTTTCTTCAACAAATTTTCTTCCTTCTTTTCCCATTTTCACCCTTAATTCCTCATTATTTAATAAAATAGATAATTTTTCTATCAAATCATCAGGATCTCCTTCTTTAACTAAAAATCCAGAAATTTTTTCTTTCATCATTTCATGAATTCTTTCTACATTTGTCTCAATAACTGATTTTCCCATTAATTGAGCCTCCTTTAATGTCAAAGGAACCATCATTCAGCTAATCAATGCATAAATGTCTACTTTTGATAAAAACTCTCTAACTTTAGGAAATGGTGCATTTGATGTAATTCTTGATAAATCTACATCTAAGCATGAAATCAATAATTCAATTCTCCAAAAATTTCTGAGTGATATTATCACTTAAAACTAATTTCTCGCGAAGTTGATATACTTGTAATCTAGAAAACTTGGTATGAAAGAAAGAGTACCATTTCGTGCTTGGTATTATTTTAGACAAGGATGGTCGGTATATTTTGCATTTATTTTTGCTGCTATTAACACATTGACTGTTACCTATTATCTTGCCATTGAAAATTATCCCTTGTTAAGTAATATTTTCCCTACATTTTTTCATTATATTGCAATTGTGGTTCTTATTGGTGTACCCTTGTTAGTAGGAATAGGATATACTCATTACAAAAAATCATCTGCTTACAGGTCAGAAACAGGAATTCTATATCAAACCAATCCGTATATAAGAAGAACTTTAATTAATTCTGAAATGAATTTACAAATTAATCTAGAATTATTAAAAATTATAATTAAACTTTCTAAAAATGAAAAAATAGAACAAGAAAAATTGGATGAAATTCTTAAAATGGAAAAAAAGTTTATAGATTATTTTGATAATCGAAGTTTCAATGAAGACACTGATCTTGATATCCTAAAAAAACTTCAAAATTCTTAAATTAATTTTTTAAATTCATCATGAAGCATTTTAAGGAGTAAATCATTAACATCATCATGACTAAGAAAATAAGAGTGGCATTCATTTATAAAAAATCTAATGAATTTTTAACTGGAAAACATTTTGATAATACTTATTACAATTTTTTTATGAAGGCTTTAAAAAGAAATGAACATTTAGAAGTTAAATATTTTCCAACTAGTGATACTTTTGATGCAAAATGTTTGAAAGATGATTGTGATGTTGTACTTTTGTGGTCTAATTCAAATTATGGAATGCCAGATGAAATTTTTGGAATTAAGGAATTAAACAAACCTGTCATAGCAAGAGCTACAGATCCAGTAGATACAAAAAATGCAATAAAACACCACTCTAAATGGAAAATAGACTATTACTTTCATTTTATTCCGGAAGAATTGTTTTATGAATTATATCCAAAAAATTTTAAATTTAAAACCATAATTTTTGGACTCGAGCCATCGTTCTATGAAAATGTAAAACCGTTTAATGAGAGAATAAAAAATAAAATTCTTAATTCAGGAGCAATTGGAAATACAAAATTTTTATCAAGAATGATTAATGACATACAAAATCCAAAGTGGAATGCTTTTAGATGTTACCATTTAAGAACAATTTGTGCCAAATTACCTTTTGTTGATTATACATCCACTTTAGAACATGAATATGTAAATGATAGATATCCACTTCTGTTACAGAAATATGCAGCTGCAATAGCTGCTACAACATTTTCCCCGAATGTAAAATATTGGGAAATCCCAGCTGCAGGATGCCTTACATTTATGGAAATTACTGAAAAAAATCATGGAGTTTATCTTGGTTTTGAAGATGGAAAAAATGCAATTTTTATTAATGAAAAAAACTATAAAGAAAAATTTGAAGAATATCTATCAGATATTGAAAATTCTAAATGGTCTAATATTGCAAATAATGGGCGACAATACGTTTTGAAAAATTTAAACAATGATACCGCAGTAAATTCTCTAGTAGATCTTATGGTTTCATATCTTTAGATTTTCTTCTATGACCTTTTATCAATTATGCAAGTGTTTTAAAATAAGACTGAAATCTATGTTAAATTGATATCTCTATGTATCTAGAATCACCAAAACCATCTTACAAAAGGTTTTACCAGTTATTTATAAAAAGACATTTTTTTGGAATAACTAGTCCATTCAGAGTTTTACCTGATTTTTTTGTAATTGGTGCTGGAAGAACAGGAACCACATCTTTGTATTATTATTTAGATCAACATCCATCATTATCAAAGTCTGCATATGACGAAATAGGATTTTTTGATGTAAATTATCATCTTGGATTAGGATGGTATCGTTCATTATTTCCCACATTTTTAACCAAATTTAGAATAAAATCAAAAACTCATTTTTTTATGACTTATGATGTAACCCCATCATATGTTCGTAGACCTTGGATAGCAAAAAGAATTAAAAATTTATTCCCAAATTCTAAATTAATAATTGTTTTAAGAAATCCTGTTGATAGAGCTTATTCTCACTACTATCTAAGTAAAAATTCTGGAGAAACAAGAAAATTTGAAGAAGTTATTGAAGAAGATATGAATACAATCTCAAAATGGGATGTTAATTTAAAAGATGATAAATATTTTGCAACCAAAGTTGAAAATTCAATTTTAGCCAGAGGATTCTATGCAGAACAACTTAGTATATGGTTTAAACTTTTTTCTAAGAATCAAATTTTAATTATACAAAGTGAAAATCTAGCATTACAAACAAAAAATGTGATGAATGATATATTCCAATTTTTAAATTTACCTAAATATGAAATACCAAACATAGAAAAAACTAATGTTTCAAAAAAATTAAAAATGGATCCAAAAACAAGAAAAAGTTTAATAGATTTCTATCAATCTCATAATGCCAAACTCTATGAATTTTTAAATCAAAAATTTGATTGGGATGAATAGTTATATTTTTAATGAACATTTATTTTTTTTAATATTAAAATTAAATAGGGCGATTTTTATGTACAAATATGATTATTATATCTCAGAATTTATCAAATTTTGATTTTTCATTACCTAATGATGCAATTTTTAGAATTAATCTTGCTTGGGTGAATAGTATTGAAGAATTAAAATCTCTTCTTGAAAGACATTCTGAACACAAAATCTTCCTTGATTTGCCAATAGGCAGAACAAAACCTCCTGACAACAAATACTCTTATGATGATCTTCTATCCATTCTAAATATTTTTAAAAATATCAAATATTTTGCAATATCTAATGTCAATTCTAAACATGATTTAGAACCCTATGTCACAACAATTCCTGAACATATTACAATTGTACCAAAAATTGAAAGTCCTGAAGGAGTCAAAAATATCAAAGAAATTGTAAATTTTCTTGGTGATAAAAAAACCGTTATGCTAGATCATGATGATTTGTTTTCAAATACTCTAAAACAAAATCAATCACCAGTACATTTTAAAGAATATTTTACAAGATTAGTAAATTACTGTAATTCAAATGATGTTGAATTATTAAGAACCATAGGAGTTGTATTTAGTGATCAAGAAAAAAGAGTTACAGAATATATGAAATAATTTTTTTTTGAAATTATAATTCTAAAAATAATTAATTTTGAAGTGAATTAAAAAGATTATAATTTATTTGATAAATTCTTATTTTGTTTTCAAATCCAAATCTTTCAGAATCATATACTTTGGTTAAAAAAGTATATTTATTTTCATTATTGAATATGTTTTTTAGGAATATTCTTTTATCATTTTCAAATACCACTAAATGAGATAATTTATTATTTTTATTTTTAATTAAAAATTCTTCTAATGTTTCAAACCCTTCTGATGAAATTTTTTTTACATTTGTAGTCATTTTCTTCCGATGATCAATTTCTAGTAATTCGGGCCATGAATTCTCAAGTGAAGCAGTTCTAACAAATTTTGCTCCATCATAATCATTAACTCCATCTGCGATTTTTACAACAAACAAAGTAATATCATAAATCTCACTTTGAAATTTATAATCTGTTTTATCTTGTTCTAAAAATACGATAGATAACAATATGATTAAAGATATTACAACAATCATGATTTTTCTAATATCAAATTTCATCTCTAAAAAACTGAAGAAACTACATGCGAACAAACTCAAGATTGGAATTAATGGATACAAATATCTGGTTTCTTGAATACCTCTTCCATATGCATAGATGCTTGAAATTGAAATAAAAATTATGAATAATAGAAAAATTATTTTATTTTTAGTTGGTTTTTTCTTAATTGTTAATAATCCTGGAATTATAAATAACCCTAAAACTGGAATTAATATCCATCCGAGATATTTTGAATATCCAATTGCTGAATTATAGATAAAAACTTGAAGCCTATTTTCAACATTTTCACCAAAAAATTGATCATCTGGATCAGGTGTATCAGTTAAAATAAAATTTGAAACATAATTTGTTCCTCCTAACAATGGTGATATTATGTTTAAGTCTGTATGTTCATATGCTGAAATATTTATCATGAATAGAAAAGTAAAAAACAATGTAATTCCTATACCAATTTGTAAAATAGAATTTCTCTGAAAATCTTTTCTAATAATAAACGAAATTAAAATTGGAAAAATTAATAGAAATCCTTCATATCTTGTGAATGTTGCAAATGCTGCAAAGATAAATGAAAGATAAAATAATTTTCTTTCTTTAATAAATACAAACATAATTGTGATTGTAACAAATAAAATGAATAATGGATCAGTAATTCCTAACCCTGCATTCTCAATTATGTGAGGTTCAAATAAAAATAACGATGCACACAATACTGCAATATTTTTTTTAAAAAATTCTCTAGCTAGAAAATAAATTGGAATTGCAGTGGACGTTGATACAATGCTACTAAAAATTCTTTGAACATTCATTAATTCTAACATTTCATAATTTGGAAATAATGAAAATATAGGTGAAAGAAACGTTGACCATCCAAAATTTAACGATAAATATCCTTCTGGAAAATACCCTTCTTTGTTTATTGCAACAGTATAAGCAAAATAATCAATCCCGTCTAATGTTATTGGAACATGAAATGGAATATAATATAATCTGATCAAAAGACCTATTCCAATTAAAAAAAATAAAATTAATAATGAATTATTACTACTACAAATCTTTAGTTTTTCGTTACTTCCTTTCAATTTCCTTTACCTTCATTTAATTTTCTATCTACTAAATAGAAATATGATGCTTGAATTGATATTGAAAAAACAAATGAGCTTGCCACACCTAAAATCCCAAATATTATGCCAAAAATTATCATTGTTGGTATTAAAACTGATAATGAAATAATTAATGCGAATAGAACATATTGACTTTTTTCCATTGCCAAAAATTTTGATGTAAAAATTTGCCCTATACTTAATGGGATTATTGCCAAACTCATTATTTTTATTGTATCAATTGCTTCAACATACTTTGGAAAAATTGTTGGTAGTGTAACTGGTATAATAAAAAAACCAATGACTGTTAAAATTATGCTTGATAAAATTAATAATTTTTTCGTTTTTTCAATATTAAATCCAGCTGATTGTTGTGGAAGCATATATTTATAAAAAATTGAAGAAATTATCATCATTGCAGAAATTATTTGAAGTGAAAGTGAATAATTTCCTAGAACTGCTGCTCCTAGAATTGGCATGATCATCATCTTGTCCACTTGACCATTTAACGTTCCACTCAAAGAATTCAAATAATTATTAATTATGAACCCTTTTCTTGATTTTAATAATGTAAAATCAATTTTTGTTTCTTTAAAACTTTTGACAATTATTACTGAAAAAGCTATATAACTAAATGCTAATCCATAAATGATTCCTTCTACATCAAAAAGATAAAATAAACTTAAACCCATAATAGGTGTTAAAAGTTTTTGAATCAAAACATATTTGAAATAATTCTTGTATTCTCTTTTTCCTAATATCTCTCCTACTGCTGAATTATAAATTATGTATCCTATAACTAAAAATCCCATATCTATTCTTTCAAATACTAAATATAATGTGACAAAACCAACACCTCCTATTATTAATGAAATAAAATTGAAAGTACTTTGTATGGGAATTTTTTTAGCAACATAAACAGTGATTGTATTTTGAGCTCCTATTAATGATAAATAAGCTATAATACCAACAATACTTATGAAATAATGTAATTCACCAAAATTATCTGGACTTATTAGAATTGCAAGATAAAACCAAAACACTGCAGAAACACCACTGCCTATAATATCTGCTAATCCAATGTTTGCTAAGTTATTAATCTGCTTCATCTTTATCAAAAATTTATTATTTTTATGTAATGTGCTTAAAGATAAACAAAATTAGACCCTATTTAAGAAAAATTGCAGGATTATTCTTTCCATTTCTTCCATTTATAATCATCAAATGTAACATTCTCCATTTCGTTATCATTTGGCTTCCAGGCTAAGTCCGTAAGAACTAATACCCTTCCTATTTCATTTGTTGGATTGATATGTGCAGATGCTATTCCTTTTGGAACCTTTATCACAACTGGATTTTCAGAACTTGATTCAATTTCTAAATATTTTCTATCTTTATCTTCAATGATAAAAACTACTTTCCCATGAATACATGTAAAATAGCTGTTTCTTTTTTTATGTAAGTGAGGCCCCTTAATTTCACCAGGATTAACTGAACTAACATATACCATTTTGGGCTGGTTCTTGATGATTTCATCATAATCTCTGTAAATTACAGTTAGGCTTCCATTGATATGATGATCAGAAATATCTTTGGTTTCATGTTTTTCTAAATTAATAATTTCCGTTTTTTCTTCCATTTTTTTTTAAGATGAGACAATACATAAAAATCTGGTGAAAAAATTCAGCATGAAATAATCTATATCCTTTTATTAATACCAAAGAATGGTTTTTCATGAAACTTCTTGTGACTGGTGGTTTAGGTTTTATTGGCAGTAATTTTATTCTAAATTTACTAAAAAATCATGATGAACATGAAATAATTAATCTAGATGCAGAGTTTTATGGTTCTAATTCTGTTAGCTTGGCTGAATTACCTTTATCAGAAAATTATCAATACATTAAAGGAAATATTTGTAATTCACAATTAATTGATAAATTAATCTCAGATTGTGATGCGGTAATTAATTTTGCTGCTGAATCATTTGTTGATCGAAGTATTTCAGATGCTAAACCTTTTCTTAAATCTAATATTGATGGAGTTTTCTCACTTTTAGAATCTATAAAAAAACATAAAAAGAAATTTGTACAAATTTCTACTGATGAAGTTTTCGGGAGTTTAGAAAAAGACAGTGCTACTGAAAAATTCCCCTTTAATCCTTCTAGTCCATATGCCGCAACAAAAGCAAGTGCTGAAATGTTAGTAAATTCATATCATATAACATATGATTGTGACACTGTAATTACAAGATGTACTAACAATTATGGCCCAAGACAGTTTCCTGAAAAACTTATCCCAAAAATTATTTTGCTAGCTGAAAAAAATAGAAAAATCCCAATATATGGTACTGGAAAAAATTTACGTGATTGGTTATTTGTTGATGATCATTGCGATGCAATCTATTCTATATTAAAAAATGGAAAATCAGGTCAATCATACAACATTTCATCCAATACCGAAATAGATAATTTAACCATTGTAAAGAAAATTCTTTCAATAATGGAAAAGTCTGAAGATTTAATTGAGTTTGTTGAAGATCGACCAGGTCATGATTTTAGATATAGTATGAATTCAGATAAATTAAGAAATGAATTAGATTGGAATCCAAAAATCAATTTTGATGATGGTTTAAAAAATACTGTTAATTGGTATCTTTCTAACACACAATGGTGGAAAGATTTGTCAGAACATACACTTGAAAATACTCCATGGAAAAAATAGCATTATTTTATTAACCAATCTTCCATAATTCATTATATGAAAGGAATTTTATTACATGCTGGGCATGGTACACGACTAAGACCGTTGACTCATACCGGTCCAAAACAACTTCTTCCCATTGCAAATAAACCAATGTCTCAATATTGTATTGAATCCATGAAAGAAGCTGGAGTAACAGAGATTGCAGTGATTATTGGAGGTGTAGGCTCCAATAAAGTTCGTGAATATTATGGAAATGGTGAAAAGTTTGGTGTAAAAATAATCTATGTAGAACAAGATAGCCCTAGAGGAATTGCTCATGCCATTGGTCTGTGTAATGATTTTATTGGAAATGAAAAATTCTTGGTTTTTCTTGGTGATAATATAATTCATAAAAATATTCATGACTTTGCAAACGAATTTGTAATTTCTGATGATGATGCTTCAATATTGCTCTGTGAAGTTGAAAACCCATCAAGGTTCGGAATTGCAGATATGAAAAATGGTAAAATCACTCAAATAATGGAAAAACCAAAAGATCCTCCAACAAATTATGCTGTAACTGGAATCTACTTTCTCACTCCAAAAATCTTTGAAATAATTGAAAATCTAAAACCTTCTTGGAGGAATGAATTGGAAATTACTGATGCATTACAAATTCTTTTATCTAAAAATAATAAAATTTCATATCATATAATTACTGATTATTGGAAAGATACAGGAACTCCTGAAGATATTATTGATGCAAATAAAACAATTCTAGAAAATAAAAAAAGTTATTTTTATGGTGAAAAAAGTAAAGATTCTACTTTAATTGGTTCTGTATTTGTTGGCAAAGATACAAAAATCCTAGGAAAATCTCAAATTACTGGACCTGTAATTCTAGGAGAAAATTGTATTTTGGAAAATGTCTGTATTGGACCTAATTCAAGTATAGGCGATAACTCAAAAATTATTCATTCTGATATTGAAAATAGCATAGTAATGTCCGATTGTATTATTAACAGTCCTATTAAAATTAGAAATAGCATTATTTCTTCAAATTCACAGATTCAAATGAAAAATGATTCTCAAGATGAAAAAATTTTTCTGCTAGGTGAAGGTACTAGAATTTTTATTTAACTGATTTTTATAAAATTCCTTTTTATTCTATCATTGGTAATTTTCTCATACCCTTTTTTAGTGAATCCGACAATTGTGTATCCGTTTGGTTCATAAAGTAATTCTAATATCCTGTACTTTTCTTTGACATTTTTTGATTCGTATTTCTCCAAAGCAAGTTTTGAGTTTAATTTTTTAGCAATATTGGTTTGTGGAATTAGTAATTTCTGAGTTGTTTCTGTAGCTATATCTAAAAGCAACCCTTTCTTTCCTACACTAATTCCATAGACTGCATATCCATACAATCCTGATTTTTTAAACAAATTATCAATGTCTGATGAATCATAAAGTTCTTCATTAATGTGCATTAGGGAATCAACAATCAATGAATTTTCTTCTTCAATATTTCCACATTTTAAATTCCAACCATAATCAAATTTATTGAAACCAATACCTCTTACCAATTTTATTCCTAATTCATAATCAGTTTTTTGTTCTCCAAGAAGGCTAGAGATTAATTCTTTATTTAGCATACGTTTGTGGCCTCCTAATTTTCCATATACATAAAGAAAAATTATGCCATTAGAATTAATCATTTTAGATAAAATTTGTAATCCTTTTTTAGGATTTGAGAGATGATGTAAAACTCCCATACATAAAATAAGATCAAATTTTCCTAACTTTGAAATATTAGTTAAAATATTTTTTTGAACAAAATGAATATTTTCTATCTTATTTCTCTCTCTTAATTCATTTGCAATTTCTAACGAATAATTTGAAATATCTGCTCCTATAAATTCACATTTTTTAAAATATTTGGCAACATTAATTATTCTATGACCTGAACCAGATCCTGCATCTAAAATTTTCATATTTTCAATTTTCTTTTTATTCTCAATTTCAAAAATCTTCAATAAATTTAGTAATTCATTGGTTTGAGATATTTCTCTAGAAGGAGAGGGATAAGGATATTTGAGATACATCTCTTTTACTTTTTTTGTGATCTTATCTTCAGATTTTGACAATTTCTTTCGTTTTCTCTAATAAAATAATTTTTTTAGCTACATATTTAATTAATTACCAATTCGCAAGCTTACTGATGGAAAGTATGCCTGATTTTTTGAAATTAAAGAACGTTGAAAAACATGTAGATAGTATATGTAATTTTTTACACGATGAAATATTTGAAAAATTTCACAGACATGGAGCAGTTATAGGACTTAGTGGAGGAATTGACTCTACAGTTACTATGGCGTTATGTGTTAAAGCTTTGGGTTCAGAAAAAACTCTCGGATTGACCATGTTTGAAAAAGAATCTGATCAGAACAATAAATCTCTAATTGATAAAATTTCTGAAGCTTATAATATCAATATTCAAAATATAGACATTACTCCAATTTTAGATTCTTTTGGAGTTTATTCAAATAGAGAAAAAATTGTTAAAAATAGATTTCCTAATTTTAATTCTAATTGTAAATATCGTGTTGTTGTTCCCCCAAATTTTAGTTCAGTGGGGATGCCATATCTAGAAATTTTAGATGATAAAAATGAACAGCATAAAATCAAAATTTCTTCTTCTGATTTTCTTTCACTTACAGCTGCTACATCCATTAAACATAGAGTGAGAATGACTATGTTGTATTATTATGCAGAAAAAAATAATTTTTCTGTTGTGGGTACTACCAACAAATCAGAATATTTACAAGGTTATTTTGTTAAATATGGTGATGGTGGTTCAGACATAGAACCACTTGTAAATTTATACAAATCACAAATTTATCAAATTGGTGATTTTCTGAATATTAATCAAGATATTATGAATAATGATGCATCACCTGATGTTTGGAGCTATAGAACTACTGATGAAGAGTTTTTTTATTCTGTACCATATGATGTTGTTGATTTAATTTTATATTCTAGAGAGAATCATCTTATCATTCCAGAAATACAAAAAATTTCCAATTTGTCTGAAGAAAAAATACGAAGCTTACTAAAATTCCAAGATATTAAACAACAAAAAAGTCAACATATGAGAGAACTTCCTCACGAATGGAAATTAAATTCCCTTTAAGTTTTATATCTATTTTAAAATTAAAAAATATGTCATTTCCAGAAAATAAAAAAATAGACGAAGAATCCATTTCTAAAAAATTAGTCAGTATTATTATTTTAAATTATAATGCTGGTGACTTACTCGTAGATTGTATATCATCCATCCTTAAATCCCATTACAAAAATTTTGAAATAATTTTAGTTGATAATGTTTCAAGTGATCAAAGTCATAAGAAATGTAAAGAAAAATTTCCTACTATTAACCTAATAGAAAATTCTGAGAATTTAGGTTATTGTGAAGGAAATAATGTTGGTTTAAGAGAAGCCCGCGGTAAATTTGTTGTTGTTTTAAATCCTGATACAATTGTTGATTCTTACTGGTTAGATGAATTGTTAAAAGCTTATGAAACTAATGGTGAAGGTTTGTATCAACCAAAATTTTTGGCTACAACAGATCATTCAATGTTATTAAGCACTGGAAACATGATTCAAATTTTTGGTTTTGGTTATTCACGTTCAAAAGGCGAGAAAGACAAACAATTATTTGAAAAATTTGAACAAATTGATTATGCATCAGGAACATGTCTTTTTACTTCTAGAGCATTAATTGAAAAAATTGGATTGTTTGAATCTTTTCTGTTTGCATTTCATGATGATTTAGAATTATGTTGGCGTGGAGCAATAATGAATATCCATTCATTCTATGTCCCAAAATCTATTGTATATCATCCAAAAGAGGGATATAGTTTCAAATGGAGTCCTATTAAATTTAAGCTCATGGAACGAAATAGAAAATATTGTTTACTTACTCTTTATGATAGATGTACTCTTTTGAAAATGCTTCCATCATTATTGATTATAGATGTAGCAGTATTGTTTTTTTACGTTACAAGAGGTATTGGAAAAATGAAAATTTTAGCAGATTGGGAAATACTAAGAAACTTAAAGATAATTAATAGTAAATATGCGCAAAATCAAAAAATAAAATGCGTTCCTGATTCTACACTACTCAAACAATTCAAAAATGAACTTTTAGTCCCTGCTTGGGTTTTAGATCAAAAAAAGAATAATTTATTTAATAATTTCCTTATTTCAATAGCAAAAATTACTAAAAGATTTTTTCGTTAATTTTATTTTTTTTCTGAAATCACCATTGCTATTGCATATGATTTTTCATGACTTATACTAACAAGAAAATTAAATGTTGAATCATCTGACAAACTGACTGTGGGTTTTGAATCTACATAATCTGTTAAAATATCCAACAGATCCAATTGTTTTTTTGTTGATTTGATGACTGCTTCTTTAATTGCAAATTTTGAAGCAAAAGTTTCAGCAGCATTTTTTTTCTTTAAACAATAATTTATTTCTGATACATTAAAGATTTTTTGATAAAATTTTTGATTTTTATCAAATGGTTTCTCTTGAAATCTTTTAATGTCTATAATGTCAATTCCAATTCCAATTCCTTCAAGCACACTTTCTATGGTGAGAAGGTTTATTTATTATCCACTAATTTTTGCAATATGTTGTGAAAATGGATATTGAAAATTTAGTAAAAAACATTTTTTTTGAAGCTTTTCCAAATTTATCCGAATCTGATTTCTCATGGAAGAAAGAACAAAAAGACTATGAAAATTGGGATTCTTTTGCACAATTAAACCTCATTACTCTGGCAGAAGCTAAATTCGATATTTCTTTTACTTTGGATGAAGCAATAGAAATAAAATCAGCTAATGATCTTCTTGAATGTGTACGTTCTCATTTATCATGAACATTATTAATTTTTTAAAAAATTCAGTACAACAATTCCCAAAAAAAACCGCATTAATTTTTGAAAATAACTCATTTACTTTTGAAGAACTTTGGAATTCTGTAGTTCTTTTCTCCAATTCTATTTCGACTCTTAATGATAAAAAAATTATTAGTCTAATGGCTGGAAATTCTCCTTCATTTGTAATTTCTTATTTAGGTATCATTAATTCTGGAAAAACTGTTCATATAATACCTCCTGAGATATCTGAATCTAACTTACAGGCCCAAATTAACTCGTCTCGTTCATCTGCTATTATTTGTTCAAATACAGTTTTTAACAAGATTTCAAAATTTGACTCAATAAAAATACCTATTTTTCAGTTTAATGAAATTCCACAAAATAACTATAATCCAAATACCAATTTAAAAACAAATAATTTTGCATATTTGATATATACATCTGGAACAACATCTGTCCCTAAAGGAGTTGGTGTGACTCATGCTATGGTTGATTTTACTACCAAAAATATCCTTCAAATTTTAAAGTATACAAATTCTGATATTGATATTTTACCGTTACCATTACATCACTCCTTTGGATTAGGGTGTTTGCATACTTCATTATGTGTTGGTTCTACATTAATTCTATTAAAAAATACTAACGATTTACAAAATATTTTAAATCTAATAAAAGAACATAAAGCTACTACACTAGCAGCTATTCCATCTACATTAACAAAATTTCTAAAATTTAATAAAAATGAGTTAATAAATTATTTTTCTAATGTTAGACTGGTAATTACTAATAGTACAAAAATTCCACTTGAAACAATTCAAGATTTCAAAAAAATACTTTCTAACGGAAATTTGGCTACTTATTATGGTCTAACTGAAGCATCAAGATCCACTTTTATGGTGTTTGATAAAGATTCTTTTTTTGATGAATCTGTAGGTCAACCAGCCCCAAATGTTGAAATAAAAATAGTTAATGCTACCAAAAATAACTCTGAAAAAGGTGAAATTTGGATTAAAGGTAATAATGTAATTCAAACATATTGGGAAAAACAATTTACTGACAAAAATATAGTTGATGGATGGTTAAAAACTGGGGATTTAGGTTATATTGATAATTATGGATATCTGTATCTTCTTGGCCGAAATGATGACATTATTAACATAGGAGGAGAAAAAGTAATGCCAGAAGAAATAGAATCAATTGTAAAAAAAATTGATGGAGTTGAAGATGTTGCAGCATTTGGAATAGACAACAAAATTTTTGGTCAAGTAATAAAGTTACATGTAGTTAAAACACTAAATTCTGATTTAGATAAATCAAAAATACTGAGTCATTGTATTAAATATCTTGAAAAATATAAAATTCCTACAAAAATAGATTTTGTAGCAAATATTCCTAAAACAGAATACGGAAAAGTTAAACGCTTTATGTTGAAGTAACAATATAAGATATGAGTAATCCAAATTATTTTAAAAAGAATGAATCTGAATTAATGGAATATTACGGATTTTCAGGAACACTGGGAAAACTAAAACTACGTTTCAAATTTTTTAAAAGCTGGGTATTTCATTCACTAGCTTATTCTTCACCTCTCCCAAATTTTGTAATTACATTTCAACGTTATAGGGGTGTTAAAATTGGAAAAAATTGTCATTTCTCACCTTATGTTTTAATTGATTTGTTGCACCCTGAATTAGTCACAATTGAAGATAATGTGACTATAAGTTCAAATTCGATGATCTTCACTCATGTAAACCCTACAACGAATGAATTTTTAAAAAATCATGGCTATCCTAGGAAAATAAAACCAGTAACTATCAAAACTGGTGCAGTGATTAGTGTTGGCTGCATTATAATTTCTGGCGTGACCATAGGTAGAAATTCAATAATTGGTGCTGGCAGTGTAGTTTCTCAAGACGTTCCTGATTACTGTGTTGTGGCTGGTAATCCTGCAAGAGTTATAAAAAAAATTGAACATTAGTATTCTTAAGGGTTATTAAGTAATTTATTTTTTTAAACATATTGAATCTATTAGGAATTGATTTTGAAGATTGGTTTCATCCTGAATTAATTCAAAAAGCTCTAACAAATGAAAAAAAATCTTTTGAAATAGTAAAAGGTATTGATAAAATTTTAGAATTACTTAGGAAGCATAAAACTAGTGCAACATTTTTCATGGTAGGTGAAATCCTTAAAAATTTTCCAGAACTATTAGATAAAATTCTGAATGAAGGACATGAAATAGGATTTCATACAATGTATCATTCTAGACTTGATTCCCCAAATTTCAAAGAAAAATTCTCAAAAGAATTGGATGAATTTGCTATGCTGACTAATAATAAAAGTAAAGGATTTCGTGCTCCTACTTTTTCCTTAAATCAAAAGTCTTCATGGGTAATTGATGTTCTAGAAGAATATGATTATGTTTATGATAGTAGTATTGTACCCGCGAAATCTATCATGTACGGAAATCCAAATGCACCAAAAAACCCATATAAAATTACTAGTGATTCCTTAGATCATGATAATTCCAACGGAAAAATTCTTGAATTTCCATTAATGGTGACCAAATTTTTAGGAAAAACTATTCCTGCAGGAGGTGGGTTTTATCTAAGAACACTTCCATTTAGTATTACAAAAAAAGCAATAAATGAATATGAAAAACAAAACTTACCAGGAGTTTTTTATATTCATTCATGGGAATTAACACCAGAATATATGCCTAAAGTGAAACTTTCTGTAAAAAATAATTTTATCACATATCATAATTTAGATAAAATTGTTAATAGAATGAGTGAATTACTTTCAAATTATCAATTTACTTCATTTGAAAAATATATTCAGAAAATGTCTTAATTTTTTCACATTTTATTTTCTTTAAAATATTTTAATGTTTTTTGAATCCCTTCTTCTAGAGAGATTTTTGGTTTCCATCCTAATGATTTCATTTTAGTATTATCAACAACAAAATTCCCTACATCAACTTTTTTGGTATATTTTGGTTGTTTCACATATTTTATTTTAGCATTTGTTACTCTCTGAAGTAAATCTCCTATTTCATAAAACCATATTTTTTTGTTTGATGATATCCAATACAGTTCTCCAGATTTTCCTTTTCTGATAATTTTTTCAATTGCATCTACTACATCTGAAATGTAAATCAAATCTCTAAAAAATTTACCTTTATTGTAAATGGTTATATCTTCACTTTTGAAAGCTTTGTAAATTAAATAATTTATTGCATTTTTGTTAGGAATGACCTGCTCTCTTGGTCCAAATGAATTTGTTATTCTAAAAATATTTGTATCCAAACCATGAACTTGATTGTAAATTTTTGTATAATATTCACTTGATAGTCTATTTACACCATATAGTGTAGTTGGATTACATGGTGTTTGCTCATTTACTGGGAGCTTTGGTGGTTTACCAATTACAACAAATGTGCTGCCTAAAACAAATTTGCAATTTGGTAAAGACTTTTTCAAAATTTCAAGAATATTTAATGTGGATTTAGTATTGGAATTTAGATCATTTAGAGGCTCTTCAAATGATTTTGAATGTGATGTATTTCCTGCTAAATGAATAATTACATCTGGTTTATTTTTTATAATGCATCTTTCTAATTTTGTAAAATTTGTAACATCAATTTTTTCAATATTTACATCCTTCCTGATATCTTTAAGATTATGTGTATTTTTTCTAGTAATAATGATTATTTTATGGTGTTTTTTCAACAAATATTCTGTAAGGTGGCTTCCCACAAAACCTGCTCCTCCTGAAATCATTATTTTCATGTAATCCAAATCCTAATGTCGCTTTAAAAAAATTCCTTGTGATTTATTAATATCTGTGTCAAATTTGATATAATTGACTACATTTTCAGAAAAACTTTCAATTTTAAGGAAATCTAAAGAAGTATTCAAAAATTGGCTTGTTTATCCGTTATTATATTATAATTTAACACAAAAAGATTTTGTTATTTTTAAAACACGAACTAACAAAATCATCAAAATCAGAAAAAATTCAACTGATTTAATGGCATTAACTCATGTTTGGTTAATTGAAGAATACAAAAGACCAAATTTTGAAATTAAATCTAATGATGTAGTTATTGATGTTGGAGCCCATATTGGATTATTTACATTATATGCATCTCAATATTGTACTCAAGGATTGGTTTATTCCTATGAACCTGTAAAAGAAAATTACGAATTATTAGTAGAAAATACTAAATTAAATGATTTGAAACATGTAAGGACTTTTAATACTGCAGTCTCAAATTCCAATCAACCAATAACACTATTCATTAATAATGATGAGTCTGGACATAGCATGTTTTCTCAGTCATCTCAAAGTGTTTCTGTTGATTCAATCTCTTTGAAAAAAATTTTTGATGTCAATAAAATTGAACAATGTAATTTCCTTAAACTAGATTGTGAAGGTGCTGAATACGAAATTTTGAGAAATCTACCTTCAATATATTTTGAAAAAATTGATAAAATGGTAATAGAATATCATATGGCAGACTCACAACCTGAATTACTTGTAGAATTAAAGAGGATTCTTACTAATCAAAATTTTGAGATTGAAATAAAATCATTATTTTCAGATATTGGATTTCTTTATGCAAAAAAAGTTAAGGTTTCTTGATGATTCCTAATCCTACTCCTTCATCAACTCTAATCAAATAATTTTTTAGATTTCTTTTATTAGAAAAATCATAAAATGCATCATTCTCAAATATGTCATCTGATATTATCATTCCGTTTTTATTAATATTTTCAAATGCTGTATCAAATTCAAACATCATATTTTTGTATGTATGTAAGCTGTCGTGAATGAAAATATCTATGCCATCATGTTCATCAAAAAGATTTTTTAATTTTTTAGTAGATTTTCCTAAAACCAATTCCCACCTATTCTTTAAATTATCTGGTATGATTGCACCTATCATTTTTTCAGTTTGCCAAGGTCTAAAAACTGAATCAATAGAATATAATTTGCCAATTCTATTTTCATGTAATGCTTTCAGAATGTATGCACTACTTGTTCCATATGCTACACCCGTCTCAACAATATTTTTTGGTTTTAAAACTCTGATCAAATAGTACAAAAATTTCCTTGAATCTGAATTAATTGAATAATTTACGGGATATGGTTTTTTCTTCGATGGATATTTTTCAAACCTTAATTCATCAAATCTCTTTTTAACATGTGAATTCAACTCAATCAATTCTTGATCATATCTGCAAATATTGGAATTTGGGAAAACTTTTTTGAAAAAATCTTCAACAGACTGAAAATCATAATTATATTCATGTTTCTTATGATTTTCATCGTCTTGAATTTGTGATCTTTCTTCAATAAGATCAAAAACTAATTTTGGATTAAAAATGGAGTTTGTTAAAATTTGAAAAATAATAGACATTTTATTCATTCTATGTCTTTTTTAGAATTTTCATATATTAGTTCATAGTTGTAGAAAAATTATACCTACAGTTATGAATTTATGTTAATTACTTTAACTAGAAGTAAATACTCCAAAAAAAATGTTAAAAAATGAAAATTGCAATCACGTGCCCAGCTTCATTACCCGCAACACAATTTGGAGGAATAATGTTCCTTTGTATTCATATAGCAAAAAAACTATCAAATGATGGTCATAACATTACCATCTATACCACTGATCTTGATTTTGCAAATAATACAAATACATTCAATAAAAAATTACCAAAACAGGAAAAAATAGGAAATTTTACCGTAAAGAGATCACATGTATGGTTTTCATCTTTTCTTTTCTTCATGAATTTTGGAATGTATAAACAGATGATGAATGATGATTATGAAATCATTCATACCATGGGCATTCGGAGTTTCCAGGCTTTAATTTCAGCAATCGTTTCAAAAAGAAAAAAAATCCCTTTAGTTATTTCAGATCAAGGTGGACTTACCACCCATCCTGATCTAAAGGAATCTTCATTTAAAAAGAGATTTTTAGTGAAATTACAAAAACCATTAATTAAATTCATAATCAATCAATCAAGTAAAGTAATTGTTGCAAATGAATATGAAAAAAATATATTTTTACAATTTTGCAATGCATCAAAAATCTCAATCGTGAAAAATGGAATCGATTTGGATGAATTAAAATCGTCTAATGTGGATTTTCGTCAAAAATATAAAATTCACAATGAATTCATTCTATTCTTAGGACGATTTCATCAAGTCAAAGGAGTAGATACTCTTTTGGAAGCAATTAATTTAATAAAAAATCACTCTCATCTAAAAGAACTTAAAATTGCAATACTGGGTGTTGATTTTGGATTTGAATCCCAAATGGAACAAAAAATCAACGAATTTAATTTATCGAAAAACATCATTGTAATAAAAAAACCTCCTAGAGAAGATGTAATTTCTGCATATAATCAATGTAAGTTTTTAGTACTACCCTCAAGATGGGAATTATCTCCTCTGACACCTTTAGAAGGATTTGCTTGTAAAAAAACTGTAATCAGTACAACCGCACATGGGATTCCGTATACAATAACTCATAACAAAAACTGTTTACTTGTTCCACCTTCAAATTCACAGAAACTTGCTGATGCTATTATTGAATTATTAGAAAATCCATCGAAATGTCAAAAATTGGCAGAATCAGGATTTAATATGGTAAATAAGGAAGGTAATTTAGATAGTATGTCAAATGCAGTGTTTAAGGTTTATGATGATACAATTCAATCACAAAAAAATGAACCTGATGAGGGGATACGATGAAAAATAAAAAAGACTCATTTAATAATCCTAAAATCGAAGTACCATTTTTCATCCCATCCTTGTCTGAATTAGATAAAAAAGCTGTTTTTGAAGCATTAAACGAAAAATTACTTACAGACGGTCCTAAATTAATACAATTTGAAAAATCGTTTTCCAATTATGTTCATTCCAAATTTGCTGTTGGTGTATCTAACGCTACATCTGCCTTGCATCTTTCACTAACGGGACTTGGAATAGGAAAAAATGATGAAGTAATTGTGCCTGATCTTACTTTTGTTGCTACTGTAAATGCTGTACTATTAACTGGAGCAAAACCAGTCATAGTGGATGTTGATAAAGAATCTATGACCATTTCTTCAGATTCTATTTTATCTAGTATCTCTAAAAATACCAAAGCAATAATTCCAGTTCATTTTGCAGGTTTGGCATGTAACATGACAAAAATAATGAAAATTGCAAAAGCTAAAAAACTATTTGTTATAGAAGATTGTGCTCATGCAATTGGAACTAAATTTAAAAATAAACATGTAGGTACGTTTGGTGATTCTGGTTGTTTTAGTTTTTACCCTACAAAAAATATCACTACTATTGAAGGAGGAATGATTGTTTCTAAAAATAAAAAATTTGCGGAACATGTAAGAATAATTAGAAATCATGGAATCTCACGCTCTCTTAAAGACAGATATTCCAAAGGATACCCATGGGATTATGATATAAAAGAGGCAGGTTATAATTATCGATTAGATGAAATTCGTTCTTCTTTAGGCATTAGTCAGTTAAAACAAATTCAAATTTTGAATAAAAAAAGACAAAGTGCTTTCAAATATTATAATAAACATTTTAAAAATATTGATGGATTAACTATTCCTACTGAAAAAAATTTACTAGAAAATGCATGTCATCTTTACATTTTACGAATTAATAAAAAATTTCCCATCTCTCGAAATAAATTATTTGAGAAACTACTATCTTCTGGTATTCGAACTACTGTTCATTACAAGCCTCTCCACAAATTTTCTATTTATAGAAAGAAAGGAATAATTCGAGATAAACTCACAAACTCTAATGAATTATACAATGAAATTCTGTCTCTTCCATTATATCCGGATATCGGTAAAAAAGAGCAGAATCTAGTAATCACTACGATTAAAAATGAATTATCTGATTGATTCTAGTAAGAATTAATAATTATCAAACTCAAACTAATGAAAATCTTTCCATGGGAGTCTTTTATCTAAAAATTTTTCTAACTTAGTTACTTCATCCATATAAAATTTTTTTAGATAATTACGTTCGTGTTCTAGCATTTCGGGTTTTTTTACTTGTTTTAAAAAATATTTGTCCCCTAATTTTTGCCTCATAACTGTTGGGATTAGAAATGTCGCTAATTTTCTAAAATTTTTATTATTCAATAATATTTTTGAGATAGAATTTTTTGGGGTTCTGTAGGAACCTTTAGGTTGTTCCTCTAAATGTATATTCTCATCCAACTCCAAAAAATTTAGAATAGATTTAATTTCAAATTCGATATTTTTAATATAGTTTTCAAAAATTATAATTTTGACGTTGTTCTCTCCAAAAACCTCTTGAAATCGCATAATATTTTTTTTATAAAAACCTGATTCTAAAATACTATCTATATAGAAAACCCTGTCATTGATTAATTTTTCATGTTCTTTAATCATTTCTAAAAAACTTTGGTTTGTAGGATGCATAAATTGATATGAAAAATATGCTGAATGAGCTCGTTCAATTGGATTTCGTATTGAAATTAATATTTTAGACTTTGGAAATGCTTTTTTAATTTCTGTTGCAGCATGTGGACAACTAAGATATGTAGAACTAGCTTCACCAACGATTGTTTCAGTGGTAGCATTTCTGAACAAATCAAGATATCTACTCATATCTGTAATCATAGAATCCCGTTCAAATTTTTCTGGAATATCCCATTGACAGAAATAATATGGTTCATTTAACTGTGAAAAGAAAATTTTTGGATGCAAATTAAGATAATACGAAATATTAGTAGTTCCACATTTTGAACCACCAACAATGAAAAAATTTGGATTCATATTTTTATCTTCAATTATTCATTAATAATTTAATCTACTATAGTCTCTAAATAATTTAATTACAATTCTTATTGAAAGTTTTTCATAGTAGAATTAAATGAAAATTCACAATTTGCTAATAATCGTATTAATTGAAATGAACAAAAATGATATACATGATGTTTTTTAAAAGGTAATTCCGTTTTAGTATCATCTTTGTGCCTATATTGTTTCTTCTAAAATGAAATTTATATGACTTATAATCATTAAAATTAATTCTACTAGTTATTTTATATAACTAAAAAATTATTTTAAAAATGATTTTTTATGACTAAATTATATATTTTGGATGAAATTAATAATACGGTTTTAAATCAAATTTTAAAAACCAATTCTTTAGACTTAATTGCATTTGATTATGAATCACATAAACAATTATCAATCAGAAATATCTCTCATAAATTAATTGATGATTTCCTAACTGATTTTGATAGGAAAAAATTATTTGAATATTGCAATAAATGTTTAAAAAAAATAGAAGAATTTGATAGTCATGAATTGTTTTTTCACGGTATAAATCTTCTAAGTTTAATTGATCGAAATGAACTACATGAATTTCTAATGGATATAATTCCTAAAATTAAAGTTGTAAATCAAATTTTAAAAGATAACAATTATGAAAAAATTTTTCTTCCTTACAATATTTATAAAATATTTGTAGAATCTAAATATAAAGAAAAAATTGATTTTATAAATAAAACTCCAGACGAATTTACCAGTTTTGAAAAAATAATTATTCCAATCAAGATTGGAGTTATAAAAAGTAAAATAACTATTGGAAGAAAAAAGTACAAGAAAATTAAACAATTACTAGAAAAATATATGGGGTATTTTTTTGGTTTAAGAAAAAATGATAAGAAAAAAATTGTTTTGTTGGAATTTAATCCTGAAACATATCATATTTTATTAGAAGAAATTAACAAATTAGGTTTTAAACCAGTTTTATTAAATTTCAGAAAATCACCAATTAATAATTTAAAGTCATTAAAATTTTTGGTTAATTCTAATTCTACTATAATTATTCCGGAAGATTGGATAAAAAAAAATACATTAGATGAATTTGAAAAAAATAAGAATAAATTATTAAGTAATATAAATAAAATAATCGATAATAAAAAAAATCTTTTAGATTTTGATTACAATGAAATCAATTTTAGTATGTTTCTTCAACACAAACTCAATCAACTATTAATTCAAAGATTTGATGAATACATGCTTCAAATCCTAATTGCTGAATCAATTCAATCTAGATCAGATGTTAAGAGTATCCTTACACTAAATTTTTCAGGAGAAACTGAGAAAGTTTTTTCAAATGTAAGAGGAAATATTCCAATCTTGCATCTACAACATGCATTTGCAAATTATACTGAATCCATTTCTCATTTTGATGTCTTAGATGATTTTAATTTTGTGAGGGATAAAATAGCAGTTTGGGGAGATGTTGTGAGAGATTATTTAATTAATATAAAAAAAATTGATAGGAGTAAAATTCTTGTTACTGGTAGTCCAAAATATGATTCCTTTGTTACTAAAACCAAGGAAAAAACTGACAAAAAAACAATCTTAGTATCATTGAGGCCTGTTATCACTCATATGGAAGGCCCAAGAATTAGTCTTTTTGACAGATATGAAGAAACTTTGAAAAAAATTTATCAAATTACTAAAAATAACCCTGATGTTGAAATAATTTTTAAATTACATCCACAACAAAATAAAAGTAATGAAATAATAAAAAATATGATAATTACAAATAATCAAATAAAATTTTTTCAATATGAACCGATTAATGAATTATTTCAAAATTGTGATCTTCATGTTAATGTTGCAACCGATAATTTTGATGCTTCTAGTGTAATTTTAGAAGCAATGTTATCTAAGAAACCTACATTAAATATTGAATTACAACAAAACAGAATTGAATTTGAATTTATTAAAGACAATGCAATTAAAACAGTTAATTATTCTGAAAATTTGGCAGATGTAATTTTAGATCTTCTTGATGAAAATAATTCATTGGAAATTATAAAAAATTCTCAAAAATTTTTACAACGATATATGAAAAATAGAAATAGAGCTTCAAATGTATTAATTAATTCATTAGAATAAAATTAATGATATTTTTATGTATCTAATTCATTTTGTAATAAATCATGTAATTTATTATGTAACTTACCATCATCATACCATATCTCACCTCGGAATTTTTCAGCAGTATCCCAGAATTCACTCTGAGAAATTTCAATATACTTACAAAAATCATTTACATAACTATCTGCACATTTTCCATCATATTTTAGTACAAGATCAATTGCAGTCTTACGATCCATTAATTCATCTCTTATATCGTAACATGCATGATCCATACATTGACCAAAACCAAATTTGATATATTTTAGCATTTGATTAACATGAACTAAATCTGAATCTATTTGAGCAAATCCTACATATGTTCCAATTTCATAAGGTTGAATTTTTTCACGTTCTTTAAATCCATATTTTTTAGAAAATTCAGCATTTCCTCTATATGACCATTCTTTGAGAAAGTACTGAATCCATATCCCTTGAATGTCCAGTTGTTTTAATTTATTAACATCGTAGTGAAATAGATACAATTCATCTTCTGTGATCCCGTCTACATTGAGATATTCTTTCCATCCACTTGATAGTGTCTGTAATTGATATGCTTTTAATGCATCTGAATCAGTTCCTACTCCTGTTAAGCTTGCACCAACTGTTAAACCTGGATTTTCCCCTTGAATGATTAATGGAATTTCAAATTTTTCAGCAATTACATATGTTGAAGAATATAGTGGAAATTCAGATGCCTTTACCGGATTCAAATGTTTTAAAAAATCATATTTGATCAGTTTTTTCATTACATTAGGATTGGGTCTAATAGTAATAACATCAAATCCTTGAGACTTTAGATTTTCAATATTTTGTCTTCCTAATTCAGTAATATTTTCTGGTTCATAATTTACTAGTAAACATCTAAGCTCTAATTCATCTCTAGCAGTAATTGCCTGTTTAGTACTATCCTTTCCTCCACTTACACCTATTACACAATCATAAGGTCCTTTTGATTTATTTTTTGCATTTTGAGCAATTTTTCTTAATTCATCTCTTCGTTTATCCCAATCAATTAGTTTTCTTTCCTCTTCCCACAAACATGCTCCGCATATTGATTCATCGTTAAATAATACACTTGGTCTAGTATTTGGTTGAATGCATTTTTTGCATATTTTCAATTATGTTTTAAAATTACAGCACATATTTCTAGTTTCTTGTAGTGTATTACAAATATATTCAAAGATGAATTGTCAATGTGATAGTTTGAATATATATTTGAATGTAAAATAAGCAAAAACATGAAGATATTGGCAGTTACACTGGAAAAATGTTCGGGATGTGCAGTATTTGTTGATGATCATGTAATTTTTTCTTCTAGTGAAGAGAGATATTCAAGGATAAAATCTGATTCATCTTTCCCAGTAAATTCTATAAAAGAAGCATTGCAATTTTCTGGACTTGAAGGAAAAGATCTTGATAAAATAATTATTTGTGGTAATAAAATTAGTCTTATACCCTCATTGATTAATGAATATTCTACTTTTTCATTAGATGATCAAATAAGAGCAATGGAAGAGTATTGGTATCCAAATCTTGTATTGGGTGAAAATAAATCGTTTTTAGAAGTTTTTAAGGAAAAAATAAATCTAAATCAATTTCCATATGACACTGAAATTGGTAAAAAATTTGAAATTTTTAAATTACAAAATCCGTATACTGAAGAAGATGGAAAAAAAGTATCTAATTTTTTCAAACAAATTCTTTCTTCATTATTAGATGTTGAACAAGAGAAAATTGTTCACATGGAACATGATTGGTGTCATGCTGCGTATGGGTTTTATGGTAGTCCAATTAGAGAAGATAATACTCTAATTGTAACTGCTGATGCTTGGGGTGATGATCTAAGTGGTACATTTTCCTTATATTCAAAAGAAAAAAATAAAATTGAGAGAGTTAAAGAATATGATCATAAAGATTTTCAATTAGCAAGAATTTATAGATACACAACACTTGTTTTGAGGATGTTAGCAAATGAACATGAATACAAAGTAATGGGTCTTGCATCATATTATAATGGACCTATGATTGAAAAAGTAGAAAAAGTATTTGAAAATATATTACAAATTGATGGTTTAGAATTTACTTTCAATAAGAATATCCCAGATATTTATGACCATCTAAAAAATAATTTAAAGAATTTTAGATTTGATTATATTGCAGCAGGATTACAATCATTCACTGAGAAGATCTTGGTAAAATGGATTTCTAGTGCATGTATATTTTACAACGCTAAAAATTTGGTTTTTTCAGGTGGTGTATCAATGAACGTTAAAGCTAATCTAAAAATTTCAGAAATTCCCAATATTGAGAGATTTTTTGTTTGTGGGGCAGGAACTGATGAAACTCTTCCTATTGGTGCATGTTATCATTGGGCAGAAATGAATGGAATTAAACCTAAACCTCTCAATTCTCTTTATCTTGGCTCAAATGCTTCTTATGATGAGAAAGATATTCAACCTCTATCACAATATAATGTTGAAAAATTTAATTCTGAAGATCAAATTCTTGATAAAATTTTAGAAAATAAGATTGTTGCAGTATGCCGAGGTCGTATGGAAATGGGTCAAAGATCTTTAGGAAATAGAAGCATCATTGCAGATCCGCGAACTAGTTCAAATGTTGAAAAAATTAATAATTCAATTAAAAAAAGAGATTTTTGGATGCCATTTGCCCCAATCATTTTGTCTGAATATCAAGATCTATTGATAGAAAATCCCAAACATTTAGAATCTCCTTTTATGACAATAGCTTTTGAAACCAAGGATGGAAAAAACAAAATTCCAGCCGCGGTTCATCAAGCAGATGGAACTGCCAGAGCACAATTATTGAAAAAAGAACAAAATCCAGTTTTATGGAACTTAATTTTTAAATTTTATGAAAAAACTGGGATTCCAGCATTATTAAACACATCATTTAATCTCCATGGTGAACCAATTGTTAGAACAATTAAAGACGGGTTAAGAGTTTTTGAAAAATCAGAATTAGAAGTTTTATGGCTAGATAATCATATTATTGAAAAAAATAGATAATAAATTACTTCTTTTAGAGATTTACAAAAAAAGTAAGATTGAAGTAGGAATACTATTTCAAATTAAAATAGATGAAAAAATTTTTTGACATGTCAAATAAGGTTGTGATTATCACTGGTGCAGCCGGAAATTTAGGTTCTCAATATGCAAAGGGATTAAGTCGCTCTGGAGCAAATGTCGTTCTTGCAGATATTAATTATAATGCATGTAAAAAAATTGCAAAAGAAATTAAAAATGAATTTTCGATTGAATCTCTTCCTGTAAAATTAGATCTTAGAAAAAAAAATTCTATTAAAAACATGGTTGCAAAAACCATTAAAAAATTTTCAAAAATTGATGTTTTGATTAATAATGCTGCTTATCAAGGAAACGATAAACTTAGAACAACCCCTTTTGAAAATTTCCCTCTTTCTGATTGGAATAACGCTTTATCAATTAATTTAACGGGAATTTTTTTGTGTTGTCAAGAAGTAGGAAAAATTATGTTAAAACAAAAAAATGGGAATATAATTAACATCTCATCAACTTATGGTCTAGTTGCACCTGATCAGAGGATTTATGGTGATAGTGGTCAAAATGCAGCGGCATTTTACTCTGTAACAAAAGCTGGAGTAATCAATTTTTCAAGATATTTAGCTTCGTATTGGAGTAGAACTGGAATAAGAGTAAATACACTATCTCCTGGTGGTGTAGAAAATTTACAAGGTACTAAATTTATAAAAAAATATTCAGAAAAAACTATGTTGGGAAGAATGGCAAAAAAAGATGAATATGTGGAAGCAATTATTTTTCTCGCATCAGATGCATCGTCATATATGACAGGTTCAAATCTCGTTATTGATGGTGGTTGGACTGCTTGGTAATAGAATTCTGTTATAAAAATTCCAAGAATTTTTTTAACATATGCTAACTTGAGTTTTATATAATCAAAATTTTAATCATCTAATTTTAAATTTAATTTTTTCATATCATATTCTGAATTAATTATATGAACAACCCTTTCGATTCCTTTTTCTAACTGAATTATTTCTAACTTTTTGAGAAATTCTTTTCTTTTGGCAAACATTTGTATTGACGAAATTGCTTTGATAAATTCTTTTTCTGATGTCTTATTTGTAAAGTCAATTTGAAACCCTGTTTTTGATTCTTTAACAAAATTATGAAGTCCTTCACGTGAATTGACAGAAAGTGAAATGATAGGAATTTTCAATGAAGCAATCTCAAAAACTGTTCTTCCATTTGATGTAATGACAAAATCAGAATCAATAATGTATTTTGAAATAAAATCTGTTTTCTCAATAATTTTAATGTTATAGTTATTTTTTTCCATCTGATGTATTTTTTTTGTAAGTTCTATTTTGTGTTTAAAACCAAATCCTAGAATTACATTGATATGAATATTTTTCAGAATTTTATTTTTCTGGATTAAATCAATTACACGTAATGTATTGTTATTAGAATCAACTCCTCCTAATGTTATAGTTACTTTTTCAATATTTCTTCTTATGGTATTTCTTTTAAAAATCCTAAATTCATCTCTTACACAAGCAAAATTTGCACCATAAAATTCATTCCTAAATTTCTTATAGTTTGAAAAAATGGGATTAAAAACTAAATCTGCTAATTTTCTACCCTCTTTCAAATCTTCAAAGTTGACTACAAAACATTTTTTATTTTTTATTTTTTTCATATATTTTATTTTAGAATTTAAAATATCATTAAAAATAATATCTGGCCTGAATTTTGTTATTTCTTTAAATAATTCTGATTCAGTGGAAAATAATTTTACTTTAAATAAGTTTTCTTCTAGTTTTTCTTTTCCTAAGCATTTTTTATTATTCATTAAAATAAGAATTTCATCATTTCTAAAATGATTCAAAACTGTCAACATATTGTATACATGACCTAAACCAATTGACTTACTACCGTCTAATCTGACAAGAATTCTTCTTCGTTTCATGATATTTTCTAAAATTCCAAAATCATGATAGCTATCTGGTGAAAATATTTCTGACTTTCTTAATTCAATACCATATTCAGGCTTGTTCCATTTTTTCTCAGATAAGAATTTCTTACAATTAAATGATAGAATTTTTCTTTTTTCTGCAAGATTGTTATAAATTGATTCAAGTTTTTTCCCTTTTCTTGTTTTATGAATTTTAATATATTCAGCTTCAACATCTTTCTGAAATCCAAAAATTGTTTCTTTTTTATTGTTTAACTCTGAAAAAAATTTGTTAATGGTAGATGTCTTAATCAGTGGAAAATGTGGATTTAATATTAGGCATTTTTTATAATTCAAATTTTTCTTTTTTAATTGGATTAATGATTTATATGCAATTTTTTCCATTGGTGTTTGATCTTTTGTTAAAGATAGAGGTCTATCTAACCAATCTACTCCATATAAAACGGATAATTGCTTTATTTCTTCAGAATCAGTACTAACAAAAATATCTGCCGATTTTATTTCTTGACATTTCTTAATTATGTAGTAAATCAGAGGTTTACCATTTACAAGCCTGACATTTTGTCTAGCAATATTTTTTGTTCCTCTTCGTGATAAAATAATTATGACATTTTCTTTTTCAATTTTATTCATATACATTATCCCATTGAATTGGTTGATCTTCATCAATTTCTTTTTTTACAATCTTTCCAATAATTTCATCAAAAAATTTTGGGGGAATTCCAGTACCTGGTCTTTTTACATCTAACATTTCTTTTGATATTTTCTCACCTTCATTAATTTTTCTTGTAGATACAATACTCCTTCTTGCATATTTGATTGCCTCTTTTTCAGAATCAAATTCATTTCTAATGGCTTCTCCCTTTGAAATTTCTGCAATTCTCAATTCATCAACTAATCTTTTGAATCCTTTGATATCTAATGATAACCTATGATCTGGGCTTTCCGTCAAAGCACTATCAAAAGTAAAATGTTTTTCAATACAAGTAGAACCATAAAATGTTGAATATACTCCAATATTTGTTCCAATAGTATGATCAGAATATCCAATTACATAATTTGGAAATTTTTCTTTTAATGTCTTTATCATTGATAAATTTGCATCTTTGGGTTCTGTCGGATAAGATGTAATGCAATGCATGATTACAATATCATGATTACCTTCATTTTCAATGGTTTTTATTGCATAATTAATCTCTTCATCCGCTGCCATTCCTGTTGAAATAAAAATTGGTAATCGTTTTTTAGCAATTAATTTGATAAGTGGAATATGAGTAATATCTGCAGATGCTATTTTGAATGCTGGTGTATCTAAAGAATATAACAAATTTACACTCTCTTCATCAAATGGCGTTGAAAAACATGTAATTGATTTTGATTTAGCATATTCAAAAATTTCCTTCCATTCGTTATTTGTAAGATGATCAAGTTTTGAAAAGACATCGTATTGAGTTTCTTTAGAATTCCCATCTTCCCAATATTTTGGTGCTGTTTTAGTAGTCAATTTTTCAGCTTTGTATGTTTGAAATTTTATACTGTCCGAATTAGCCTCCTTAGCAGCATCGATTAATTTTAGAGCTTTATCTAAAGTGCCATCATGATTTGCTCCTGCTTCAGCAATTGTATAACATGGAAATCCATCACCGATTTTTTTTCCATCAATACTAATACTTACCATCTAATTAAGGCGAAATATCTTTTACATATATCTTATCTTGTATTATTTTGGGCTTTTTGATTTTATACTGTTTTTCATTTGATTAATAAAAAACCTCTGATATGTTATATTGTGATTTGTTGCATTATTCAAGCACGAATGGGTTCTACTAGACTACCTGGAAAAGTAATGAAAACAGTTGATGGGAAATACTCTAGTTTGTATTATACAATTTCACAATTAAAACATTGTAAAAAAATTGATAAAATCATTGTTGCTACAACAGTATTGGAAGAAGATGATGTAATAGAAACTTTTTCTAAAAATTTAGGAATTGATGTTTTTAGAGGAAACAGTACTGATGTTCTTGATAGGTATTTTCAATGTGCAACTTTTTTCAATGTTGACAATATTATTCGAATAACTGCGGATTGTCCATTAATAGATCCATTAATAGTTGATCAAGGTATTGAAATTTTTCTATCTAAAAATTATGACTATGTTACAAATACGTTCCCTCGAACTTTCCCTGATGGAAATGAAACTGAAATTTTTACTCTTATTGCATTAAAAAAAGCATGGGAAAATGCCAAATTACCATCTGAACGTGAACATGTTACGCCGTATTTTCGTAATCACAAAAAAGAATTTAAAATAAAAAATTTTGAACACGTCTTAGATTTATCTAATTTAAGATGGACCGTAGATTTTCCTGAAGATCTACGTCTGGTTAAAATTTTTATATCAAAGATTCATTCGAGACCCATTCATCTAAAAGATATCTTAAATTTGATAAATTCAGAACCTGAACTATTAGAAATAAACAAAAATCACGAACCAAATGAAGGATTAAAAAGATCTTTAGAAGAAGATAGAGAATTTTTAAAAAATCAAGGATGAATTCTCATCATCAAATTATCCTGTTTAATTTTTTACAGGTTCCCAAATAATACTTGATAGCTGATTTACAGGTGAAAATTGAATACTTAATTTTTTATTAAATAAAATCTTTATTTTCTTTTTACTCTGATATTTTTTCAGATTCAGCATTAAATTATTTTGATAATCTACGGAATTTAGATACATTTTGGTAAGTAAAGAAGAATCATCATAATTTACCTCAAAATTGATTACTTTTTTTGGATTTACTGATATTAGATTTGAAATAATATTTTCCATATAATTTTTCAATTGCTCAAGAACAGCATATGTAAAAATAACTTTGTTCTCCAATTCTTTTTTTGGAAGACTTTCTGCTATATTCAATTGTTCAAATTCAATTGAATAATTTCTTTTTTTAGCAAAATCATTTGCAATTTTCACTCCTTGGTGAGTTAATTCAAATCCCTTAAGATTCGAAAACCCATTTTTTGCTAAAACAAATAATTTTGAACCTACACCACTTCCCAATTCTATAATTGGTTCATCTTTTTCAAAATTATTTCTCATTATTTCTATAAACTGATTTGTATATTTTTCATCATAATCTTTCCTAATCGTTTTAATCATTTTATTATTTACTGAAAAAACCCCTATCTCATTCATTCTAAGTAAATTACTATAAACAATAGTTTTATCTAATTCCTTTCCTTCATATGGTTTCCACCAATTTTCATATTCTTCTATTACTTTTTTTGATGTTCTTTTAGATTTTTTTAAATTTAATTTAATTATATATGATAATAATTTTATCTTCTCAACAGATTCTTGTACTTTATTCAATTATTTCATTCCTGACAATCTAAATTTAACTATTTTCTTTAAACGATTTAATTTTATTCACATGCTCATCAGCAAAATTTGAAAGTATTTTTTTATTTTCGTCCAAAAATCCTTTCATTCTTTCTTCCGAAATTTTTACATCGTGTATTTTTCCACCATAAAAAAATTCTTTGTCTATTTTAAGTAAAAAATCTGGCCAATCAAATTTAGATAAGTTTTTTTCCAATACATTAATAAAACTTTCAAAATCATTAGGATTACATTTCTCAGAAATTATTTTTTTAATAAGTTTAGGTAATTCTTGAATTTCTTTTAATGTGTGCACTGTTGGTAATACTGAATAATTTGTTTCCACAAAGGTAATTACAGGTTTTCCATATGCAGATGCCTCAAAACCTGCACTTCCTGATATTGTAATTGTTGCCTGAGATCGTTCATAAAGTATTCGATTTTCGAAATCTGGATGTAATAAAATAACATTTGGAATACTCATAATTTCTTTATATTCAGAAATTGGTCTCCAAGATCTTTTTATTTGAGCAGGATGTTCTTTGACCACTAATTTATAATTAATTGGCAAAGATTTTGCAATATTCTTTATCACCTCAATTTGATTAGTGTAAAATGGTGCTGAAATTAATAATGCTCTCTCCATTTCCATATGCAATGGAAAATAAATAAATGGATTGGGGAAATTTATTTTTTTAATTAGATTATTATCTACAAATCTTTTACGATATTTTGTTTTGAGAAATTCTTTAAAATAATTTAGTAAGACTTTGAATTTTGTTCTTCCATAATATGTATAATGTGTCTTCAGATTTCCTGAATCAAAATTAAATAAAAATTCTCTTAGGGCAGTTATACTTTCTTTTTTACCTGAATCAGATTTTATTACTTTATTTTTCAACGAATCTGTCAAATCAAATTTTTGTAGAGTTTTTTGTAATTCATTCCAATCTTTACCTTCTATTTCAATATTCTTTAATTCTTCTATTTTATCTAATCTGGATTGATCTTGTGAAATCATTGAATGCTTTCCTAAAATTGTATAGTTTAATGCTAAGACTTTAACACCTGTATTTATACACATTTCATAAAATAGTTCTTGGTGATGTAAGCTAGGAAGTTTTGTCATTAGAAAATCTGGTTTAACTCTGTCCAAAATAGACTCAAAAAGTTTACATTCTTGCTCCAAAATATTTAGAATTTCTTTATATGAAAAATTATGAAAATTTTTAAAATATAAAAAAATCCTTTCATTTAAAACTAATTTCCATAAATCAATTTGATATTTTTCTTCAAATTTGGATAAATATTCAATATCAGGTTCAGATTTTTTTTGTTTAATATGATCATGAAAAAACCAAATTTTTTTGAAATCTACAATTTTTTGAGAATCAAAAAATTCTTTTGGTCTAGATGTAATTTCTGTAATTCCATATAGATCACCATCCATTTTTTCTTGAAGAGCATATGAAAGACAATAATGTGTATAATCATTGCCTAACCAAACAATAATTTTATCTGTCATTCATCAGATTCTTAATTTTTATTATTTAAGCCTTAGATTATTTTTTTTTAATTTGTTATTGTATTTTTCTTTTTTTATAAAATCGTGCCTATTTCTTTCATTTTTAGATGTATTTTAAAAAACATATGACAAAATAAATATGCCATTTTTTTTTGCCAAGTGTGGATTATAGTTTTAAAAATAAATTTGAAATTGATGGAGTTAAAGTTGGATATGATGAACCTTGTTATATCATTGCTGAAATTGGAATCAACCATAATGGAGATTTAGTTTTAGCAAAAAAGCTTATTGATGCAGCTGTTAATGCAGGTGTTAACGCCGTTAAATTTCAAAAGCGTCATTTGGAATCCTTATATCAAAAAGAAATATTGGATGATCCATCACTAGATAGTCAAGGAACTGAAATATTGATTGATGTTCTAAATGATGTGGAATTTGAGGAAGATGATTTTAAAGAAATTGTGAATTATTGTAAAGAAAAAAATGTTACTTTTCTTTGTACGCCATGGGATACTAAAAGTGTAGACTATTTAGAAAAATTAAACATCTCAGCATACAAAATTGCTTCTGCAGATTTAACAAATTTCCCATTAATACTTTATATCTCAAAATTTAACAAACCCATGATTATTTCTACTGGAATGTCTACCATAGAGGAAATTGAAAAAACTGTTAATTTTGTAATGGAACATAATTCTAAATTTGCATTATTACATTGTAATAGTACGTACCCATCTCCAATAGAATCATTAAATCTTTCATTAATTCCAATGTTACGAGAAAAATTTAATGTACCTATAGGATATAGTGGACATGAATCTGTTATACTTCCATCTATTCTTGCTGCAAACATGGGAGCAGTTATTATCGAACGCCATATCACATTAGATAAAACCATGGAAGGATTAGATCAATCAGCATCTCTTGAACCTGATGAATTTAAAAATTTAGTACAGAATATTAGAGATTCAGAAATAGCAAAAGGAGTACCTGTCAAAAAAATGACCAGAGGTGAAACTCTTCAAAGAGAAGTTTTAGGAAAAAGTATTGTTTGTTCAAATGATATCCAACAAGGTGAATTATTTTCTGCACAAAATATTGAAATTAAAACTCCTGCAAGGGGGATTTCTCCTCAATATTATTTTGAGATTATTGGAAAAAAATCCCCTAGAAATTTTAAAAAAAATGAATATCTTCAAATTGATGATTTACCATGATTCTTGGAATGAAAGTTCGTAAACGTGACCTTGATGATATGTTAAAATTTAATCCTAAAGTTTTAGAATTCCATTTCTCTGATAGTGATCTTAATCTTGAATTAAATGAAAAATTTGATCAAAGATTAATTGTTCATTGCTATGAATATTTTGAAAGAAAATTATTAGATATTGTGAGTTTAAAAGAAACTAATCAAGTCCATTCCAGAGAAAAATCATTAGAGTTAATCCAAAAAGCAATTGATAAAACAATTTCTCTAAATGAAAATTTTGTTGGAAAACCTACATTAATAGTACATCCTGGTGGTTATTCATTAAATGAATCCACAAAATCTGATGTTGAAAAAATGCAAAATATGATAGTAAATTCCATAGAGAAATTAGATTTTAAAAATGTGGATTTTCTTTTAGAAAACATGCCTCCATATGCTTGGTTTTTTGGTGGTCGTTGGAATTGTAATGTTTTTTTGAGTACTTCTGAAATGAAAAAATATTGTATGGAAACTGGATTGAAAGTGTGTTATGATTTATGTCATTCACATCTCTATTGTAACAAAAATAAATTATCTGTAGTAGATGAACTGTTACAAATTGAGGATTATACAAATCATTTTCATTTATCTGATGCAAGTGGTGTTGACGGTGAAGGATTACAATTTGGTGAAGGTGATTTACCGTTTGATAAGGTAATACCTATTCTTAATAAAAATAATGAAAAAAGCTTTGCTATTGAGGTGTGGAAAGGTCATGAACAAAAAGGAAAAGGATTCGAAGAATTTTTAGATAAGATAACAGAAGTAGGTTTGATTATATCATGAAAAATGCATTGATATTTGGTGTGACTGGTCAGGATGGTGCATATTTATCAAAATTTTTACTAGAAAAAGGGTATAATGTATTTGGAACTTTTAGAAGAACCAGTCATCGGTGTTTTGAACGAGTAGAAGAACTAGGGACTTTTGATGAAATTACAAAAATCAAGGCTGATCTTTCAGATCAAACATCAATTAATTCAGCTATTAGACAAGCAGAACCTGATGAAGTGTATAATTTAGCTGCTCAATCTTTTGTAGGTGCTTCGTTTCAACAACCAATTTTAACTTCGGATATAACTGGACTAGGAACTTTAAGAGTTTTAGATTCTTTAAGAGAAAATTCGCCTGATGCAAAATTTTATCAAGCATCATCTAGTGAGATGTATGGAAATTTTCCTGGTATAAAAGATGAGAATACTCAATTTCGACCAAGAAGTCCATATGGTGCAGCCAAAGTTTTTGCTCATCATATAACAAATCACTACAAAGAAGCATATGGAATTTTTGCATGTTGCGGTATTTTATTTAATCATGAATCCCCATTACGTGGTCTTGAATTTGTTACAAGAAAAATTACATATGAACTTGCTCAAATAAAATATAAAAAACAAAAAAAATTCAACTTGGGTAATATTCATGCAAAACGTGATTGGGGTTTTGCAGGAGATTATGTTGAAGCAATGTGGTTGATGCTTCAACAAAAGAATCCTGAAGATTATGTTATTGCTACTGGGGAATCCCATTCTGTAGAAGAATTTCTTACTTTGGCAACAGAGTATTCAGGATTAGGTGATTGGCATGATTTAGTTGAGATTGACAAATCAATTTTACGACCAACTGATATTGATGATTTGGTAGGTAATGCTTCAAAAGCTAGAACAAAATTAGGATGGATTCCTAAAATGAATTTTAAAGCATTGGTAAAATCTATGGTCGAACATGATTTAGAATTTGTAAAATCACAAACTGATCCATTTTCTGAAAATTAATAAAATTTACCATGAAGAATAACCTCCATCCACAACTAATATTGAACCTGTCATATAACTCGAATTTTTACTGCATAGAAAATCAACCAATCCATTAATTTCATTTTTCATCATCATTCTTTTCATTGGTGTTAATTTTGAATATTTTTTTATAAACTCTTTATTTTGCAGATTTATGACTCCTCCTGGGACAATACAATTTACATTGATTTTTGGGGCTAAATGAACAGCTAAATATTTTGTTAAATTAATTACTCCTGATTTTGATACACAATATCCAATTTCTTTATGTGAATTATTATATAAATCAGGATTTGGCGATTGAAGTCCATAAATTGATGAAAAGTTAACTATCCCGCCATTTTTATTATTTTTAGCAAATTCTCTACACACTGAAAATAATGATACTATGTTCACTTCCATAGTTTTTCTAAATGATTCTAAATCATAATCAAATAATGTTCCTTTTTTCCTTTTTTGAGTTAAATGATCGTTTACTGCAAAACAATTAATCAAATACTCTCCATGATTTTCTGAAAACCATTTCTTTACATAATCCTCATCATTTAGATTATTTCCTAATTTTAAATCTAATTTTGAAACTACATTATCTTTTTGAAGATATTTGGAAATTTCTTTTCCCAATATTCCTTCTGACCCTGTAACAATTATTTTTTTCTTAGATTTCCTCAATTTCTATTTATTATCAGATGATTAGAATTATAACCTTTCATTCAGCTTAAACTTCATGAAACCAATTTGTATTATTGCTGCAAGAGGGGGTTCAAAGGGAGTGCCGAGAAAAAATATTAGATTATTGGTAAATAAACCTCTTATTGCACATTCCATTGAAAATGCGTTAAAATCTGGATTATTTAGTAGTGTGGTAGTTTCTACAGAAGATGAAGAAATTGCCAAAGTTTCAAAAAAATATGGTGCAGAAGTACCTTTTATGAGGCCCAAAAATTTAGCAAAAGATACAACCGGAATGGCCGAAGTTTTAATCCATACTGTTTCAAAACTAAATTCTTTAGGATATAATTTTGATACATTTGTTAATCGTGACTGTACAGTTCCATTCTTACGTAATTCTGATATTGAATCAAGTATTAAATTATTAAAAAAAAGTAAATGTGATGCAGTTTATGGAGTTTATGTCCAACATTTCAATCCTTATTTTAACATGATGGAAATTGATTCTAAAGGATATTTGAAATTCTCTAAAAAAATGAAAATTAAACCTACTCGAAGGCAAGATGCCCCAAAAGTCTATCAATTAAATGGCCTTTTTGTATATGATACAAAACAATTCATGAAATACAAAAATCAGTATCCTCCTAAAGGACTACCTTTTGAAATTCCACCAGTATCTGGTTTGATGATTGATACTGAATTAGAATTTAAAACAGCTGAGATGATAATAAAAAATAAACTCCTAAAATTTATTTAATTATAATTTTATGTCCCTTTTTTGCTGATTCCTTAATTGCTAAAGCAATTTTCTGTGATTCAATGGAATCTTTAATTGAATTCATAGGGATTTTTTTCTTTTTAACACAGTTTAAAAAATATTTCATTTCATCCAAATACATTTTATTTCGGTCCATTTTTTTATCAATTAATTTTGTTCTCCATTTATTATTTCTATATTTAAAAATTTGAACATGATTATTTTTCCAATCCCATTTTATTTGTCCTTTTACACCAATAATTTTACACGTTCTTTTACTAGGTTTTTGAAAATAATCTAGATGTAGATCTACTACGATATTATTTCTAAATTTTAATAAGCTTTCACAATAGTCTTCAACATCTATCTGTAAATCACTTAATTTTCCAGTAATTGCAAATACTTCACTTATTTTTCCAAAAAACCAATAAAGATAATCTATTTCATGTATTTGAGTCAAAACTACACCTCCACCGAGTTTTTTTTGCGATGCATAACTTTTTTGATAATCTTCCCAAGGATGCCAGTCAGGCATATATGATCCATTTTCTGATGATGCTGATATAATTCTACCAATTTCATTTTTATCTATCATTTTTTTCACCATTTTAATTCCTTCATGAAACCTCATATTGCATCCAATCATGGTGATCAACTTTTTCTTTTTAATTAATTTCAATAATAATGAAATATTTTTTAAAGAATTTGATAGTGGTTTTTCTAAAAATATGTGATAATCTTTCTTAGCTAATTTTATCGCAGTTTCAATATGTAAACTGGTTTCATTACAAATAATTCCAATATCATGTTTTTCTTTAAGTGCTTTTTCAATTGTTTCATATACCTTAATTCCTTTTTTCTTTAATTGCAATGCTTCTTTATTTTTACTACATACTGAAATTTCAATTTGTTTTAACATCATTAAATTATTTGTATGTCTTTTTCCAATTGAACCATATCCAATTACTAATGCCTTCAAATATGACAACCAAGATTTTCTGGTTTATTAGGTTTTATCAATAATTGATTTTTTTAACTATTAAAAAAGACCTTTTGCAGCTTCTGCTATATCATCTTCAATTTTTGCAGATGAATCTGACCAATAAGTTTCAACAAATTCTTCTCTTAATTCTGACCGTAATTCCTCATCTGTTTCTGCTTTTTTAATTTCTGCCCATCTATCTTTCGGAAATTTGATATACATTGCAAATACATCACGTAATCGAGTCATATCTTTTTTATCCCATTGAGGCATATTTAGTAAACTTTCTCCAGAATTACTTACGGCACAAATAATGTTTGGATCAATATATCCCTTTTTTACAGCATAGTCGTGAAGTTCTGTCCCATGAAATGGAACTAAAATTGAACAACTAGTATTGTCTGAATTAAATCTACGATTTAATTCAATTGTATCAAAAGCTAGTTCTCTAGTTTCATCAGGAAAACCTATGATATTATTTACACTAAAAGTTATTCCGAGTTTTTCTATTATTTTTATTTTTTTAATGGCATCTTCGTTTGAATAATCTCGTTTAACAACTTCTCTACGGAATTTCTCATTCCCATGTTCTAATCCAAAAGTTACTCTATCCAAACCTAACTTTTTTAATCTACTAAATTTATCCTCTTCAATGGTTTCAATCCTTGTTTGACACCAAAAAGGTAATTTGAATTCAGAATACATATCACAAAATTCATCAAATTCATTATTGTTCCATGCCAAAAAAGTATCTGCCCAAAAATAGATGTATTCAACATTATATTTGTCAATATGGTTTTCAATTTCTGTTTTAACAAGGTTCATTGATTTTTTTCTAAAAAATGACATTCCTTTTAAAAAATCACCATCTCCGTATAGTCTATTTTGACCTGGAGAATTACAAAATGAACAAGTATATGGACAACCACGGTGAGTTTCTACTGGTAATAATCTGCGGATTTTTCCACCCATTGGTCGATAAAATCGTTTCTCACCAAATAACCCGATATCTGTGATTGTAGGAATTTCATCTATATTTACTGGACGAGATATACTATTTTTTGTAATTGTTCCATCTTTTTGCCTAATCCATAAATTAGTAACATTAGAATATTCTTCTTCGTTTGAAATCGAGTTAGCTAAATCAATTATAGCATTTTCTCCTTCGCCAACACATAACATGTCAATATTTTTGTAACTCATTACAAGATCTGGTGCAAAAGTAGGGAATACCCCGCCAAAAAGATTTTTTATATTTTTATGTCTTGTTTGATCAATTAATTTCATTGCACGTAAAAATGTAGTTTCTGTACATGAAACTGCAATAAAGTCTGGTTTAAAATTTTCAATAGCTGTTTCAAAATCGAGAACAGCTGATCTTGTAGTTTTTTTAAAATGTAAATCATCATCATCCATTTCTAAAATTGGTCTATTTTCCACAGCTTTAGCTTTAACATCATCTGAATCTTCAAGGGTTATTTCATCATCAAATTTGTAAAACGTGGTATCAAAAAGAGCAGTCTGATGACCCTCATTTTTGAGAATTTGAGAAAGTGATGTGATTGAAGGGGGAATTGTACTCATTCCTCGTTCATTTGGATACAAAAATAATACTCTACAATCTCGAGAATTCATTTTTCTTTTTACTTTTGAAGTTAAAAATGGATTTTCTTTTTGAAGTTGAATTAATTTTGAGGTTTCTTCTGACAACTATATTACTCATTTTTTCATATTTATATACATACCATAGCCAAATGACTTTGATATTAAAATTAAATTTAAAATTTTCAATACTATTTAAAACTCATTTTCTCTCTCTCACAACACTTACAATTGAATGTAAAATTGTAGCTGTAATCATTAGTATTGTGCCAAGAATTATTCCACCTAATCCCACTAATGCTATATTTGTAATAATTTTCCCTTGTTCTGAAAAAATCTGTATTGCCCATAATCCAAAAGAAAGACCAATTACTAAAAAAACCATTCCTGGAATACCATAAAAAGTGAGTGGACGTTCAATTGCTACATATTTTACTGTACTAAGAATCACTGATGATCCATGTGCTATGGGATTATGAGTTGATGTTTCTCCTTCATATGAAATAATTATTGGGACCTCTGATATTTTAAATCCAGCTTTTTGTGTTTTGATCAAAATTTCTGTAGATACTCCCATTCCTGATTCTGTAGGTTGAATGTTTTCTAATATTTTTTTATTGTATGCTCTAAATCCACTTTGTGAATCTGTAATTTTAGTACCTCCTGCTATATTTGTAAGTTCTGTAATTGTTCTTATTCCAACTTTTCTATATTTTGGAATTTTTTGCTCATTATTTAAAAATCTAGAACCAATAACAACATCTGCATCATTGTTTTCAATGGGTTCTAACACCTTTGAGATATCCTCAACTCTATGTTGTCCATCAGCATCAAAAGTAATCAAAACATCAGCCTTCATTTCTTTGGCTTTCAGAAAAATAGTTCTTATGGATGCACCATATCCAAAATTTCTTTCATGTTGAATGACAGTGGCTCCTAACTCTTCAGAAATTTTTGCCGTTAGATCCTTTGAACCATCATCACATACAATTATTTCTGGAGATATTTCTTTTAGTTTTAGTAAAATCGCTGCTATGTTTTTTTCTTCATTAAAAGCTGGAATCCCAAATATTATTTTCATATATCAGAATTTAATTATGTCCTTTTAAAGTTGTAGACTGAAATTTTTCTTAATCTAGATTGGATTTAATGAAATCTATGGATTTTACGGGTGATGGATCAATGTTTGATAACACTGCTTTGTAAATTGAAGTATAATCTAATAAGTAAACCAAATGAATTATTTTTGATAATATGTCCCCTTTTATTGAAAAGACTTCGGCATAACTAATTTCTTTATTATCAAAATATGTTTTAATAATTTTCCATCTTTCTTTAGTTTTTATATAATCATCATATCCTTGAAGTAATATTGGAGAAACTTGAGATTTTTTTTCCCAAGCAACAATTCCATTATGAGAAGATTCCACTACATCTTCAACAAATGTGTGCATTTTTGCATTTTCTTGTAATGAATTTTTGAATCTTATGGCAACTGCTTGTAATCCTGATGGATAATAAATTAGTGGAATTCCAGAAATTTCTTTTGCTAATTTTATAGCTGGATTTTTCGATGTTAAGTTTTTTGATGATATTTTCTTATTTAATTTCTCTAATTCTTTAATTGAATTAATAATTTCTTTTTTTTTAATTGGAAACATATCTTCCAGAATTTTCAAAATTGAATAAAGATATGATACAAAAGATGCTCTAGGTGAATGATTTTCTTTAATTTTTTTGTACTCTAAATTGTTTTTTTCACAATATTTTTCTAATAATCCTCCTGATGAAAATGAAATAGTCTTGAATCCTTGTTTTTTTGCGTTTTTTAGAGCAGACAATGTTTCTATTGTATTTCCTGATACGCTAGTGAAAATTAATAGTGATTTTTTATCAACTGTTTTTGGTAACAAATATCCCTTAACTATCGATACATGGATGTTTGTCTTAGAAAGGATTGAAGAAAAGATGTCTCCAATTGTTCCAGAACCCCCCATTCCTATAAATACGATATGATCAATATCTCTAAATTCTGTAATTTTTATATTTGAATTATAGGATTCTTTAGAAATTTCTGCCCAACTATCATATGCTTGATACATTGATTTTTTATCTATTTTTTTGAGAGTTTTTAGATCAAACACAACATCATATTTTAGATATCAATAATATAATACTTAATAAATCACTAATCTTGAGTACGCTTTGTGAATGAATATTGAGTACAGAAATAAATTCTCTAAAAACTGTTAGATGGGAAAATAATAAAGTTATAATGATTGATCAGACTAAACTACCAAATAATCTTATTTTTGTAGAATACGATGATTTTAATCAAATTGCAAATGCTATCAAGAATCTTGTAGTGAGAGGTGCCCCCGCAATAGGTGTTTCTGGAGCCTTTGGATTGGCATTGGCAGCATTACAAAGTCATGCAACTACAAAAAATGAATTATTCTTAGATTTAGAAAATGCAAGAAAAATTCTTTTTGCAACTAGACCTACTGCAATAAACTTGGGTTGGGGATTGGAGAAAATCATGAATGTGGCAAAGACTGGAGAAACAGTTGAGCAAATTAGAGAACTAGTAATTTCCACTGCCAAAAAAATGGCAGAAGATGACATTGAAATAAACAAAGCTATGGGAAAGAATGGTTCACCTCTTTTTGATAATAATGATACAATAATGACTCATTGTAATGCTGGTGCACTAGCTACTGTTGCATACGGAACTGCACTAGGTGTTATTAGAGCAACTAGGGATAGTGGGAAAAATGTTAAAGTAATTGCTACAGAGACTAGACCTATTCAACAAGGATCACGACTTACTGCATTTGAATTAAAACATGATGGATTTGATGTTAGTTTAATCCCAGATACTGCAGTAGGATATTCTATGGCAAATGGTTTAGTGAATAAAGTTGTTGTTGGAGCAGACAGAATAGTAAAAACTGGTCATGTCTTTAATAAAATTGGAACATATCAGGTAGCGACCATGGCAAAACAACATGGAATCCCATTTTATGTAGCAGCACCATTATCGACAATTGATTTGGAAACCAAAGTAGAAGATGTCATAATTGAAATGAGAAAAGGAAGTGAAGTTACTGGAATTGGTGATAAAAAAACAGCTCCTGATGATATTAATGTGATAAATCCTGCATTTGATATGACTCCCCCTGAACTAATTTCAGGAATAATTACAGAAAAAGGCGTGGCTAAGGCCCCTTATGAAGAATCTATCCCAAAATTATTTCAAGCTAATTAATAGAAAGTTTTTATTGTTTTTCAAAGTTCATTTTAAAATATGAGTAGTGTTTCTGCGCAAGCAATTGAGGATTCTTTAAAGCAATGTATGGATCCTGAAGTCCCTCTAAATATTGTAGAGATGGGATTAATCTATGGAATTGATGTTGCAGAAAATAATGATGTTAATATCAAAATGACTATGACTACACAAGGTTGTCCACTACATGAAACTCTAGTTCAAGATGCAACAAGATATGCCAAAAAAGTTCCTGGAGTAAACAATGTCAAAATAGACATTGTTTGGGAGCCTGCATGGTCGATGGATAAAATGACTGATGAAGGAAAAATGAAATTAAAAAATATGGGTGCCGCAATGAATACTCCTGCACCAATTAACTATGAAACTGCATTACCACAAGGTGTTGGAAAACTAGTTCAACAAGAAGATGGTTCTATGGTGTTAGCTAACGAACATGAACAAGGATTTATGGTGAACCAAGCTATTGTTGATTTTTGGAAATCTTGTAACGGAGAACGCAAAGTTACAGAACTAGTTGAAGTATTTGCACAGCAAACAGGATTACAGAGAAACCAAGTAGAAAAAGAAGTCATGCAATTATTACAACAGTTACGAGAAGGTGGATTAATTGCAATAGCAGGTCAACCTGACACTCCAAATGTTGAATTTAAAAAATAATCTTAAAAAACATAGTTTGAATTTGCACCATCAAAGTTAATCGTAACTCCTGATAGATACTTTATTTTATTTTCAATTATACCTTTCACAAAATTTCCAATCTCTTCTGGTTCTCCAAGTCTTTTCATTGGAAGTGTTTTTTCATATTCTTCTACATTTTTTATTAATTCTTTAGTTCTATCTGTATTGATAGGACCTGGTGCTATGTTGATGCAACTAATATTTTTTTGAGCATATTCTTTACTTAATACTTTGAAAACTTCACTAAATGCGACACGGTATGCTGAAGAAATTATTAGTTTCATATTTGGTTCTTTAATAACACTTGAACTAATCACAAAAATGTAACCCCCATCATTAATCTTTAACTTTTGTAAAATTGTGCAAAATCCTAAAAACAACTGATTGTGATATAGTTTCCAATCCTCTTCAGTTATTTCAGAAAATTGTTTTGGTGTAGGCCCTCCAGTATTTAGTATTAAAATATCTGTTTGATTATGTGTATCCAGAAATTTTTTCACACTATCTAAATTTGAAGTGTCGATATCTTTTTTGGAAGCTGCAAATACATCAATTTCTATAGATTTTAGTGATTCAGCTATTGCTTTCCCAATACCTCTTGAACCCCCAAGTACAATTGCACTAGTCATAACATCCTCAATATCTTTATGGATAATTAAATTTCTTTAATTTCTGTAATTGTTCCTAAAACTGAATCCATCTGGATAACTGCCTTTTTTTCATCCCATCCTAATGCAACGTACCAGTCTCCTGCATCATCATGATATTTTGTCTCCAAAGTCTCAATATTGTCTGGCTTAACATCATATTTTTTTGCAATACCTGATACTGCCAAAGCGATTGCATCTTTTTCTTTCTCTAATCTCCTTTTCATTAACCCTATTCCAGGACTCATAGAATTCGTTTGAATTTTCCATCTAATATAGTTAATTTACCATAGTATTTTTTAGGGATAACCTCTTTTTGCAGTCACATGTCAGGTCAGATGAAGCCTGAGATTTTTGACCATCGGTATTTTTTGCATACGTATAATCTGTCACACACTGATGGTATCAAAAAAGGCAATTCATCTGATAGATTTGTTGTTGAAAGGAGATATCAAGCTAAGAGATGGAATGCTTGATCCTTCAAAGAAATGGAACTCTGAGCATGATTCCTTTTACGGTCTGGTTCAGACATGGGCTGGTATTTTAGATGACAATGTCAAAATCCTGGAGGCAATCCAAAAGGAGCTTCATGTGAACTGCAAACATCCAAAGAAAATGAGGGATAAAACTTCAGATGGACAGTGGTATTGTATGAATTGTAACCTGGATTTATGAAATAAAATGATTAATCAAATTCCATATTTTATTAACCACCAATTTTTATCAATAATGAGGTCTTACTTTGAAATCTAATAATATCAAAATAGTGACTACTACTAAGATTGAACAAATTGAAACGGAATTACTAAATTCAAAAATTTTTTTCATAAAATTACCTTTTATTGATAAATCTGAAATTCAAAATTTTTCTAAAAATAGTATGATGACTAAGATCTGTGAATTTATTCAGCATTTAACTTCTTTAGATAATACATCTCGACATCTTATCGTTTTGGGTTCGATGCATATGTTACCCTACATCTATCATTCAATAGATAAAAAATATCATTTTCAGAATTTAATATCTATTCGTCTTAAGAAAGTAAAAAAAATAGATAATTTTTTACCTAATGAACATGTGGGATTAATAATTTTCTCTACTACTAAACAATCCCTTAACCATGTAAGAAAACCATATCAATTTTGTAAATGTTGTAAAAATACCGTTAAAGATTATGGGGGGAAGAAACATTTGTTAAATAAAGAAGGAACCCGAATTTCAGATGTATGGACAGATATTCAGATTAACTTAAAACAAAAAATCCCTTTATCTATATTACAACGAGTATTAGATCTTACTAAAAAAGATAAAAATGAAAATATTCATTTTTTTTCATTAGATAAAAAAATGCTAAATAAATGGAAATTATCTAATCTAAGTCCTGAAAAATTTGAAAAAATTAATCCTGCTTTATTTGAGATAAAAAGTAAAAAACTCAAATTAAAAACCAATATTATTTTCAATTCTGATGTTCTTACTGGGTTTAAAAAAATACCTGACAATTCAGTTAATTTAGCTCTTGTAGATCCACCTTACAATATATCTATCAAATATGGGGATTTTTCTGATAATTTAGATGATTATGAATATCTTCAATGGTGTAAAAAATGGATTGATGAAATTTCCCGAACTTTGAAACGTGGTGGATTGCTTACACTAGTTAACATACCATTATGGTCAATAGAATTATTTCCATATCTTCAGAAAAGACTTACTTTTCAAGGATGGATATCATGGGATGCTTTTTCTTATCCTCATACACCTGTTATTCCAGCACATTATCCAATACTTTGTTTTTCAAAAGGTCCAACTATTCGCCACGTTGATAATTCAAACTTAAAAAATTCTGATGAAGAAATACTAAATCCATTAAATTTTGGCTATTGTATTCGTTCAATTTGTTTGAAAAAAAGAACTAATAAAATGAAACATGATCGAAAACCAATATCTGATTTATGGACAGACATTCATCGTATAAGACATAATTCATTCAGATACAATCATCCAACATTAATGCCACAAAAACTTGCAAAAAGAATTATTTCTATATTTAGTAATCCTAATGATGTAATTCTTGATTGTTTTAATGGTGTTGGAACGACCTCTTTGGTAGCAGATTCTTTAGCTCGAAAATATATTGGAATTGAAAAAAATAAATCATATTACAAAACATCCTTGGGTAGACATAGTTTACTTCAAAATGGCTTAAATCCATTTGACAAAACTCAATCTAAATCAACAAGTAAGAATAAAGGATATCCTGAAGTAAAACATCAATCTAAAATACAAAAAATGCAACTTCAGATTGAAGTAAAAAATGTTGCAAGAAAATTAGGTCACTGTCCTTCCCCTTCAGAATTAGAGCAATATGGAAAATACCCTCTTCGATATTATTATAATAATTTCTTAGATTGGGCACAAATTACTGTCGCTACACGTAGAACTGGAATATAGTTTTTAAAATTAAGTATTATAATTCCTATATGGGAGTAGTTTTTACGAAGTCATATGAGTGAAGAACCCTCAGAACTAATTTACATAAATCCTAAAAAAATAGAACCGAATAAGTACAATCCTAGAAGATTATTTGACGAAGAAGATTTAGAGGATTTAAAAAAATCCATTAAGCAAAGGGGTGTTTTAGTTCCACTTACAGTATACCAACCTAAAGGTTCTGATAGATATGTCCTATTAGATGGTGATCGTCGTTTAAGATGTGCAAAAAATCTAAGTTTGTCTGAAATACCTTGTAATAAAATTGCCCCACCAGATAAAACTTCCAATTTAATTTTAATGTTCAATATTCATAATGTTCGAGTTGATTGGGAATTTGTACCTACAGCTTTGTCATTAGAACAATTAATTATTTTACTTGAACAAAAAAACAAAACCAAAATTACTAACACAGAATTATCCAAATTAACATCTATTCCATCAGGAAGAATTGGTGAATATAGAAGAGCTTTAAAATATAAAAAATATTTTGATTTAGCACTAACTAAAGATCCAAAAAAACGTCTTGGTGGTGATTTCTTTTCTCAATTAGATTTAGTATTAGATAAAATTGAAAAATTCCCAGAAATTACAAAAGAATTTCCAAAAAATAAGCTTATTGATATAATGATTAAGAAAAAACAAGATGGTACAATTGTAAACATGATAAAAGAATTCAGACTTTTAAAACAAATTCTTAGTTCAGAAAAAGAAGGTGTTCCAAAAAGACGAATTGTTGAGCATGTTACTGAATATATTAAATCAACACCAAAACCAACTAGAGATAATCCTACATCCAAAGCAATGCACATAGAAGAAGTATACGAAAAAACAGCATCCGGTGTTTATACTGAAAAAGAAATCATGAAAGTTAGTACTCAATTATTAAAACTTTTGAATAAAATTGAATATTCTGAAGTAAAAGACAAAAGATCTTTTAAGAATCTGTTAATGGATATTGATGATCGTATTACTGAATTATTAAATCTATGAGGTATTATTTTTGCATGAAGATATACGACGATTTCTTATTGACAAGTCTAACGATTTAGAAAATCTTACATCTCGATTTAGTAGTTATTCTTCAGGAATTTCTAGAACCAATTTAGATCAATTCGTTAGTCAATTTGAACCTGAACACTGTGAACTTGCTTTAAAATTACTAGAGCATGTTGACTTCTATGATGGGCCTAGAACAATTGCACTTGCACGAGATCTTGGACAAAGAATTCGCTCTCTGACAAATGCTGATCTTGATGATGTTAATATCTCTCCTATCAAACCAGTAATTGGAACCAGTTCTGAATCTATTCAACGTAAATTACGACAAACTATGGCAACGACTGCACGAGAACGTACTGCAATAAGTAAAAAATTCATTAAATTTATGGATCTAAGTGAACTTGCTAATATTGATACATCAATGTCTATTTTCTTTGTTGATGACTTCATTGGTTCTGGTGATACTGTCATTGAAGCATGGGGACGAGTTCAAATGTGGGAAAATGAAAACCATTCATATTTTGTAGGTGCTTTAGTTGGTTATACTGATGCAATTAATAGAGTAGAGGAAGAAACTGCTAATCACTTTGAAATAATATGCTCTAGTGAACTTTCTGAAGAAACTAGAGCGTTTCATCCTAGTAATCGAACTTTTACTGAAGAAGAAAAAATAATTTTACAAAATTATTGTAAAAAGATTCCTAATTCAGAACAGCATGTATATGGACATAGAAATGGACAATCTTTAGTCATTTTTTCAGATGCTTCTCCAAATAACTCCTTGCCAATTTTACATCGTTCAACTGATACATGGAAAGCTCTGTTTCCTAGGTATTACTAAAAACATTTGAAATTATTCATAATAACTAACATTATTTTTGTGACAAAAAGTTAAGTTAAGTGATTTTCATAACTTCTTATTGGAAACTAGAGATCTTATTATCACAATTATTGCTGTGGTTATTACTGTAGTTGGTACTACCATTAGTAGTACTGTATCTGAAACTGAAATCTTGAAACCCAAACCTCAGTTTTTTGCAGAAATTGATTTGGAATTGAATAATTCCACTCATGGTGAAAAAATACGTGCTCAAAATATTGGTAGTTCTCAAGCTAAAAATGTAGAAATTTTCATAGAATCAAAAAATAACATAATTTTAACAAAAAACTCTTGCTTTGAAAGCCAACACATTACAAATGAACAAAATTTTATTTTGTTGGAATTATCCCAATTCTCAACTGACATTGATTGTATTTTAGAATTTTATGATTTGCCTCACGAAAGTTTATCCACATTAATAATTACTGCTAATGATGCAAATGGGTACCAATATGATTTCACTAGGGATGATGAGCATTTAGGATTATTGTCTCCTTTTATCTTCTTTTTATCCTCTTTATCTTACTGGGAAACAGCTATTCCTGCAGTAATAATATCTTATGTGATTGCCTCCATTTTGATAACTATTGTTTTCTTTAGATATACTCAAAGAAAGAAACTGATAGAAAAATCCAAGCTTGACGAATATGAATTAGAAAAAAAATATTCAAAACTTAGACGTGAAATGCAAGTAGATAAATTTGAAAATACTTCGAGTAAAAATCAACATATTGAAAAAATGATAGATATTCACAACGAAATGGTTGCTTCTAGAACAGTAACCTATTATCCTCATTATTCCAATTTAATCCATAAATTTTTTATAAAATATACTGCTTTAGAAAAACTTCTATTCAATATTACAAATTCTCCAAAATATGATCATGGGACAAAAACTACTGTTCATAGAATTAAAGAATTAAAAAATAAAGAACAAATTTCAAATTCTTTATATTCACAACTTCAACAACTAGTTGATTTTAGAGATTCTATTTCCCATAACGCAATCAAACTTAGTTTCAGCAATTTACGACAACATATTGAATTCCTTGAAACTGTTTTAATTGAACTCCAATCAGTTAAACCATCTCCTGAATATATAGTAAAAATACCAGTCGGAACTGCTGTTCCTGGGTGTGAAGAAACACATTCTTGTTTTGAACCTCACCAATGCACTATCAAACAAAATGGTAATGTTACTTGGGAGAATGTTGACTCGGCAGCACATACAATCACTAGCGGTACTCCTGATGCAGGTCCAAGTGGTAAATTTGACAGTGGATTAATCATGAGTAATAACACTTTTTCTTGTAAACTTAAGGAAAAAGGAACTTATCATTATTTCTGTATGGTGCATCCTTGGCAAACAGGAATTATAGTTGTGGAATAGTAAACATATGTGTGTTTGATGGATAATTATCTATAACAACTAACATTGATTTTTTGTCTAGTTTTGATGATTGAGCAAATTGTAGTTCAGATCTTACTTTAACTGAACCATTTATCTTTAGAACTAAAATGAGTTATACTTTTGGTATATCCTGTATGCTTATTTTTTGATCCGTCAATTTTTGAAATGTTTTTAGGATCTAATAACGAGAAATGATTTGAAATATTTTTGTCCATTTTAATTTCCTAAATACTTCAAACATCAATGTAATCCATGCTAAAGACAAATCCTGAACATACTAGAAAAGTAATTGATATTCTTCTTGATTGGTATGATAAAAGAGACGGAATATTCTCTGGATCTGATCTTCCTGAATCTGAAACACCAAGAGGTTTGGAAATTGGAAGCTATGAACAAGTCATGTTTCTTACCATGACTGTATCTATTGACTATCAGCGTTCTGCTAATGATCTTTGGAATGCATCACGTAAATCTTGGGAAGACATTAACACCAGATGGATTTTTTCTCCGAAAGATGTTGTACACAAAACAAGGGATGAGCTAGTTGAATCTCTTGCAAAATACAAACTTAGTAAGAAAAGGGAAAAAGATACCGACATTTGGAGAACCATATCCCAGTCTCTTGCAGACTTATTTAATGGTGATCCTAGAAATCTTTTTGAAAAATTCAACTATGATGCATATCAAATTGTTACTGCGATGAGACGAGAATATGGGAAAAACTTTCCATATCTTGCAGGCTCTACTGGTACGGGAAAAATTCTTTCATTATGGATTAGAATGCTTCACAAAGAAGCAAAGATTCAATTTAAAAATTTACAAAAAGTTCCAATACCCATCGATATTCATACTGCCCGCTCTACTATCATGACCGGATGCTTATCAGGAACGTTTGAGGGCAATTTTTCAACTTTGGCAGAACTTTCAAAACAAGCATGGATTGACGCATGTGATGGAACTGATCACTATCCTTTGGAGCTTGATGAGGCACTTTGGAATCTAAGCAGATTTGGATGCACAAATCATAAAAATGGTAGTGTGTGTCCAATCAGGAATCAATGCAAATTAGAAAAATACTGTACAGCAAATAATCCTTCATCTGACATCAAAATTAATCAAAACGATCTTATAATAATAGACTCTAAACTTTATGATGAAAAATGAAAGTTTCCGTTGTTACTGCATGTGGGAATAAAAAAGAAGAACTTTCCTTACCTGCATGGAAATTATACAAATCTCCAAGAATCAAGGCAGTTTACAATCGCAAAGGAAAAAATGATATGTTTATTCTTAGTGCAGAACACGGTCTTATTCCTGCTGAAAAGATTACTGCTCCCTATAACAGACTGATGGATGAAACAAGATGTCAGGAATTAATTCCAAAGATCAAAGAAACTATCAAAAATTATGATGCAATAGTTTTCTTCAAAGCAGGGTCTAGAAAATTGTATGAACGATGTATTGCAAAAGCTTGTGAAGAATCAGGAGTGAGGCTAATTTCATTTGGGTATGGTTTTATGGCAGGTATTAATGATCTGCCAAAAAAACTTGAAGAAGCAGGGAAAGGAATGTAAACAAATGGATTATGGTTAATGTGGATTGTAACATATGAAATTTATTCATTACAACTAACAATATTAGAAAAAAAGTTAAGAATTTGTTTACATCATATCTATTATGCCTAAATGGTCAAAAGCAAAGGAAATTCAACTCACTGAAAATGAACGAGTTGCAATACTTCGAAAAACAAGATCTAACCATAAAAACTGGAATGAAGTATCATCTTTTAACATTGATCAGGCAACAATTAATGGATTAAGAGATTTTGAAGAGCAAGAAAGAATCAAGTTTAGCTATGACGAAGAAGAGAATCGAGTAAGTATTCATTATTTACCAGATTATCCTAACAAATTGGCATTGAAATAACTAACATTTTAAAACTATATTTTATCTCTTAAACCACTTTTTAGCGTTTGATAATAATTTCTTCCTTTCAGAGTAAACAAAAAAGGCTTCTTTAACACATTCATGAAACCATTTCTTAATCTCAGAATCCTTTATGTTTATCTCATTCCAAAATTCATTTACATTTCTTTGACAAATAGTTTCATATTTTTCACCAGTTTCCATTTGCTGATCTTTCGATTGCAATAGAATATGACTCAAAATATTACAATAAACCACAAATGATATTTGATCGGTCCATCTTCCGCCTAAAAATACAGGATCACTGTAATATCCTCCATCCATATCATTTACAAAAGATGCTAAAACTCCTGCAGTCGGCATAAAAGCTTTTGATTTTCCAGTATCTGCTAACTCTTTAATTCCAATAATATCAATAAATTTTTCTCCAAATTTTTTCTCCAAAAATTCAAAATTTCCAAAAACCTTTGGAATATTTTCTTCATACTCTTTAGCAATGTTGCTCAGATTTTTTTCATCAAGATGAATAGCATATAAAATTCCAAAAGGCGTTAAACTATACGTTCTCACTGTTTTATTGTATATTTTTTCAAATCCATCTTCTTTCACTATAATAGCTGAAATTAAATTATCTTTGATAAATTTTCTAACATCGTCTGTAATTGATTTAATTTTTCTTTTTCCACTAGGTTTTCTATTATATTCATCTTTGGCAATATCCTCACAACTTGATTTCTTATGTTTTGAGAGGTATGACATGATTTCCAAGAAGATCTTTCTTCCCCTAATGAAAGACTTTTTTGCATTATTTGGACCTCCATAAATTCGATCAAAATCTCTTACTAAAAATGGATAATCGCTTAACCAATTATCATATTTACAATCAGCCGTCAGCGTCAGCATTACAACAGTCAATCAGATATATTTAATAAACTAAATGTATTTGATGACTAGATTAAGCATAGGAATTTCTTTAGAGCAGAATATTGTCACAGAAGTTGATGCTCGTAGAGGCATGATTCCTCGCTCAAGGTTCATAGAAAAACTGATTGTTGAATTCATCCATGCAGAATATGGAAAAATGAAATTAGAAGGGGGATGCAGTTGAGGGAAATCAATCTTGGATTAGTTCTCTCAACTTCTTTCCAAGGAAAACGTCTTATTGCACTAGAGAAAAAATGGGATGATTTCTTCATCGATGATATAATTACATTTCAAATTAGAATTGATAAAAACAAAAATTTTGTTTTAGTGGGTCCACAAGTGAGACTGCAACCCACTAAACGAAACCAACAATATTCAGAGGAGGCTTCTATTAATGAAAACAACTTGTGATTCTAATAAACCTCATCAATGTACAAGACCTGACTTTAATAAAATAAACATTGGATGTCCAATATGTTTGAAGTTATATGGGAAAACTAAAAAATTTAAAACTCCATATGCTCTCAAATACCATCTAACATCTTCACATGACACTTCAGATTCTATTGAGTCTGGACTATCAGTAAACAAAGTTTATTCTGTAGCTACACATGTTGCAGAAGCACTACACTTGGGAATGTTCTATGGAGTAAAGTGTTCCCAATGAGAATTTCTAAAACTAACGCTTTACTAACGGAAATTTGTAACACTCATAGGGTTACAGTATCGCAAAAGAAGTTTTTACACGACGCTATTCAAATCAACATTGAGGAAAAAAGACCTTTCTCATTATATGATTTCTCAAACATGTCACCTGAAAACTTTAGACAAATGATATTGCGACTGCGGAATGTCATTAGCGTAGAGTCAAAAGGCAGGCCTTGTTATTACAGAGTAAACGGCACACCTTTGAATAAACGAATCCCACTAACGCATCACCATACGGGGATTGCAGGTGATCGTATGATACGAATTCTAAAACGACAAAAGAAACAACCTCCGGCAATCCATGATATCAAGATTACTGCACGATCTGATCTTCATGATTTCATCTCACATGAAACAATGCACAAACGTAATCACAGCATTAAGTTCACTTACAAACTTGATTACAACATCCAAGCTACAGCCCTTGTCTATCCTGACAAATTACAGATTGATTTAGGTTGTACACTTGAGCCTATCATATATGATGCTATGGGAGCAGTACGGTTTTCCTTTGTTTTGGGACGTCTTTACACACTGCTCCAAGCATACTCGAATTTCAAGGCAAGTTTTGTGCCTATGGAAGAGTGGATTATAACTCACTATCACTTTGGCATAGATGCAGCTGAGGAATACAATGGTCAAACATTTCATGTCACATACAATGATTTCACATCTGGCTTAGTTCGCTTTTATTCAAAAAAGAAAGGAAAAAAATTGTATCCAAGATTAGAGAAAATTGTTATTCCTAAAAACCCACTTTCAGATGAACTACAAAAAATGATTGACAAATCTCTTTGAAACCATCATGGGCTTTTTATCAACAAAAATATGGAAAGTAAATTGTATGAACATTAAAAAAATTCCACTAGAGAAAATTATCGAAGAAGAACGTATTAGGGAAGATCTGAATATTGATAAGATCTTTCTGTCTTCTCTCACAATTTCTGGTCTGTTAAACCCAATAACGGTAATGGAACTAGACAATGATAATTATCTATTACTTGCAGGAAAGCGTCGCTTGGAGGGATGCAGAAAACTTGGATGGGATACAATTGATGCAAATATTATTCCATCAGAAACGGAGGAACAAATTGAACATTGAAGATATTCTAAACAAACTTCCTAAAAAACTGCAGATTGAGATTCTAGAAAACGATACACAAAAACCATGGACTCAAAGTGAGAAGTCAAAAAAACAAAAAATTCTGCTAGAGGAAATACAGAAATACTCTCAGCAGGGGAAAAGAACAGACCTTGAGACTTCATCCAAGGATTTGGATAAAGTAAGACACGGAAGCTACGAAATAGTGGGCAATCTGACAAAAGAGAGTCATGAAACTGTACGAAAGCGACAGCATGTCTTTGATGCCATAGAAAAAAATCCTGAACTTTTCAAGAATCTCAAAAAGAATCTAGACTCTGGAAAGACTAGCTTAGATTATGGATATGGCATGGTACAACGAGAAGAAAACAGAAAAAAACCCACTCCGTCTCTCCCTTCTGGAGAATTCAATCTGATCTATGTTGATTTTGCCTGGGATTACAATCTGCTTCTATCTGGAGCACCAAATTACAAGACAATGACACTAGATGAAATAAAAAAAGAGTTTCCAAAACTTCCACTTGCTAAAGACAGTATTGTCTTTATGTGGGCAACAAACCCCAAACTGAAAGAGGCAGTGGATTTGATGAGCTTCTATGAACTGGAGTACAAAACAAACATTGTCTGGGTAAAAATGAAAGATAACAAGGTAAAATCTGGCACTGGACATTATGTACGTGGAGCGCATGAGCTGCTACTCATTGGAGTACGTGGAAGTCCTGGTGTTCCCTTTGAGTCTGACAGGATTCCTTCCGTGGTGTTTGCAGAGCCCACAGGACATTCGTCAAAGCCGTTGGAGTTTATCGAAATTATTCAAAAGCTATTTCCAAGAACAAAAAAGTTGGAAATGTTTGCAAGAGGAAAAAAAGATCCCATCTATGACTCGTCGTGGACTAGATATGGCAATCAGTCTGAAGACTAGAACTACAAATGCCTAAAATTTTGTTTTCCGATCTGAATCCCTAGTTAATTGACCAAAAACCAATTCATAATTATGACAAGTGTGACAAATGTGACTGGAACTAATGTTAATTATCGTATGATATTTTCAAAAATTGAAATTTGATCGGTTTTGAATAAAACTACCTTGCGATCCAAATTCGCCCATAATCGACTAAATCAACAAAAAATAATACACAATTATGATAAATGTGACTGGAACTAGTCCATAATCATCCATAATAATTTCAAAAATCAGAATTTGATCGGTATCGAAAATTGTTTCCATTTTTCAAAATTCAAGCAAACGAAGAGCATTATCAGAAATTCATAAAATCATCATGCTTCCAAATATCACATGGACAAACGCCATACTGATGAACTGATTTGGGGAGATTTTGAATCAGAAATAATAGAGATGCAAATCCCTCTATGGACCGCACAAGAGGTGATGAGGGCAAATGCAATGGATGGGGCATATGCATTATTCAACGGATTCCTGACATTTGTTATGTTCAAGCTAGGATACAAGCCAAAACTGCCCGAAAATTTCAAGGCAGACCTGGAGGACAACTCATGGTGGGTAGATTTTCTGGAGAAGCCCGAGTTTATGGGATTAAGTTTCCTAAATGAAGACAACTATGGCATTCAGCCTTTTGTATTCAAGCAGTTTTCAAACAAACTCGGAGAAGACATCACGATTTGTATTCTGTTGGATTGGTATGGATTTTACGAATGTGGACTGGCGCTAAAAAAATCAAAACTTCCTGAAGAATTAAAATACACTGATGAACTAAAAAATGAATTTCGTCTAAGGACCAAGAAAAATTTTGAATCTTTATTAAAGTACATGAAACATTTGAAAGACAAGAATTTTGCTGATGCACACAAGCTTGTTCTAAGATCTGACAAGCTTGCGGATTTTATCATAGCATTAAACGAGATGAACGATGATTTGTATGATTTTCCAAATGACATAATGACTAATGAGAAATGGAATCGATCATCGTATATGGAACGAAGTGAAATACTTGGCAGTGGAGAGATTGTATTTTGTACAGAATACAATTTTAGAGAATTACTGAAAAAATCAGAAATTAAAATTCCTAATGTCGAGTTCATCTCATTTGGTGAATTCATTCAAGACAAACTAGACTCTACAATAAATGAATGGTCAGATATTAGAGACAGATACATTTCCAGGCTCAAAGATTCTCTAAAGGGACCGTACATATCAAAAAATTACTCTGAGGCGATAAACCATCTCAAAGATTCAGAAAAACTTATTGAATCCAAAAATTACAGCATGGCGGTAATCTCTATTTCCAAAGCAATTGAAAGTGCAGTGAATACATTTTCTAAAAACTCTAAACTCCCAATGCGCAAGAAAATTGAATCATTGCGCTCCCATCCTGAACTGAAAAGTCATGTCAGAAACTTGCATCATGCATATACTACCAGGAGTGAGGCAGCACATGACAGTGGATGCAAAATCACTGAAGATGATGCACGCGACTGTTTTGGTATAGTGAACAGATTCTTACAAGATATCCAAAAAACCATTTGAAAAACATTAGTTGTTTGAGATTATTATTGCATTCTGTAATTTACCCTTCTCATCTGCAGTTATGGCAAAATACAGGCCTTATTCCATCAGGAACAAATGGAACTGAAAACTCTTTACCGCATGTTGTGCATGTGGCTTGATGCCTAATTGCCTGGCCTAGCTTTGGCTTGATTTCATCCCATCTCTTATCTACATCAAGGGATGTCTTCCACCATTCCTCAAATGGCGGAACTTCCGTGGTGGGCGTAACTGAGCCATAGTCCCCTTTTCTTGCAGTACTACCAGAAACTGCATTATAGCTAATATTTTTAGAAATAATCCATCTGTCATGATTCTGAAAAATTTTGGGATCTGGTGCAACTCTCATTTCACATGTGATTCCGCGTCCTTTCATATCTTTTTTAAATCGCAAAAAGTGACTTCGAAGTCTAGTGTCCATCTCTTTTAGAATAGAGATGATTCTAATTTCTTTCACATTGTTTTTCTTTGTCCCATCAAGCAAAATATCAAAGTCTTCAAAGTCAAAATACTTGTCAGTCCAGTATACATAGTCCATGCATGATTCTACTGCTCTGCGTAAAATTCTGACATTCTCATAAGGTGTTTCAGGCTTGATCATTGTTTTTTCTTCTTTGTTTACTGGTGCACCTATAATTTTCCTAATCTCTTCTAAGAGAATATTTTCCCTTTCATCTACAAATTTTTCAAATTGATCATTTTTGAGAAACTCTAGACATCTTTGATTAATAAAATGAGAATTCAAAACTTGTAAAAATTCATCCTCGTCTCCTCTAAACTTTTCTTTGATTGTTTCGGCGATATATTTAGAGGGGACTCTGTCTCTTTTTGTTTTTGTATTGGTATCTTTTGTTAGCCACGTCATATTGAGAATAGAATTCTCAAGGCCTTCTAGTTCTTTGATTTTAAATTTTGATTTTGGAAAAATATGATCTTTGTGAAGTTTACTTCCGTCAATAACAATTATGTGTTCAGGATCAACTGCATTATTTTTTGTAAGCATGCAATAAACTCCACGATAAATTGTATTATCAGCAGATCTTACATCTCTTAGTTTAAGCTTAGAATCATAATTTTCTCTAAAGTTTTTGATAAATGTAGGAACTTTGACATCATTTGCAAACCATTCAACCAAATCTGTAAAATCGCCTGACTTTTTGCTCTCAACTCCTGAGGAGAATCTTACATCAAAGATAGATGACCAATACCAATAATGGACTTTCTTCATACAATTATGCTGATCACTGTTAAAATTCTCAGTGATTTCTCTACGTAATGCAGCCAAAATTGGAATCATTGGCTCATAAGGCAACTCTTGTCTAGTTAAAACACCAAATCCATTATCTTTGTCTTCGAGATATTCTAATGCATCCTCTACATATTTTGACATCTCTTGCCATTTCTCTGTAAAACTCTGAACAGTCATTTTGTTTTTGACATAAAGATCTAGAATGTCTTTTCTTTTACAAGACTTTAGTTCAGTGTGTGCCAAAGAAATTGATTCAATTATGTACCGATTGATCTTTGTAATTTTTGGCTCTTCTTCAAAGTATTCTTTAATTTTTGGATAATCTTCCAGTGTTTCATCCCACAAATCTTTGAGAGGAACATTGTATCTGCTCAGTCTGACATTTAGTAAATCAAAAGTATTCAGCGGCTTTCCTTTTGAATTGAGATTCTCAAAAATTACAGCTACTGAATCAAACTTTACAGTTTCTGGTAAAACAATTCTGGGAATTTCAAACTGAGCAAAAACCCTGACTAGTTTGTTTCTAATTATATTTCCAATCTGATTAATTTTTAGTTGTTCTCTCTCAGATGACTCACTAAATCTATCCTCTAACCCTTGAATCCAACTGTTCATCTCTACATGATTTAATTTAAAGAATGGAAAGAGCAGTCTTTCAAGAGTTATCTTGTCTTCTAATTTTTCATCAGATACTAGAATAATGTCTTCTGATTGAGAATCATGCAGATATGCGTTAAAATCAATATAAAAATAACCTGGAAATCTTTTGTCTCGTTTTTCTTTCTTTGCAAATTCTGGAGGATTGATTGTATAGTTTAAGGAGGTAATTCTCTGTTGTCCGTCTAATACAACTAATTCCTCTGATTGTTTTTTGGATTTTACACCATGCACGGGAATTGTGTCTAATTTTTCATCTTGATCTGCCTTCCAGAGTAAAATTGAGCCTACATACTGTTCATTGAATATTGATGTTAGAAAATCTTTGACATCGTCTTTTTTCCAATCATAGTATCTCTGAAAATTAGGAATTACCCACTTGCAGTCTTGAATTTCATCAATAATTTCACTAATATGTGTAGGCTGTCTTTCGAGTGTTTTTATTGATCTTTGTAAATCAAGAAATCTCTGCTGTTTTGGGTCTACTGTTTTAAATAATTCATCCCAGTTGATTTTTTTGATTTTATCAATTTCAGGATCTGAATTATAATTGTCATATTCTTCTAATGCTTCTTCTTTAATCCATTTTGACCTTTCATCAGATACGCCAAAATACTCTATTTGAAACAATGTGTCTTTTTGTTTTGTTATTTTTCCTAATCCAAGACACTTGTATTTGTTTTCTGCAATTCTAAAAAATATCCCAATGGGAATATCGGCTTCATGACATTTTCTCAGCCAACTCATTTGTTTTTTGTTTTTTGTAGCATCATCCAAATCATAATTGATTAACAATGTAGGATGATCCCTATCAATTTCCAAATTCCCTTTAGATTGTGGAATTAACTGAATACTTTGAGCATAATCATCGCCTTTTGGCTTGTAAACGCCTTTGATTCTGTCATGTAATATTTGATCTTCAGATAACAGATTCTCTTCAGGAATCCCTCCTGCACGTCTTCCGCTTGTGATTCCTTGTCTTGTATAATTTTGTCCAATCCTTTTGAAAAACCACTTTAATGCAGAGATATGCCGCTCTGGAATTCCTTTTAATTCTAGAGTGTTAAGGGATTCTAGTATGTCTATATACTTTAGCCAATCATTGCAAGTTTGAATTAATTTTTCTTTTTGGTCTTTTGTTAAATTTTTAATCAATAATGAAATTTTTTCATCGCTTGTTTCAGTGATTTTATCTTCAAGTACATCAAAAACTGGAATACGAGAAATCTTTTTTGATTCAAGACTGGGATTATTTTTTAGCAATACTGAATACAATTCAGATTTTAATGAAGATCCGTCATCTTCTAGTAACTTTTTGATTACTATTGGCTGATAATTTGCCTTTGTATGAGATGTAAGTCTTGTTTCTAAGAAATCTAGAAAATCATCATATGTTGTAATTTTACCAGTTATGTTGTCACTAATCTCTTCAACCATTATGTTCTCAATCTTATGAATTTGTGAAGTTTTTAATTCATTCTCTATTTGTGAATCAGTGTTATGACTCAACTTACCATCTCCCAGAAAAACAGTGTTTCTGCATCATGCTTTTTTGGATCTCTGGTATGTTGTTTCATTTTTGTCTCCGATCTACTTTTTTGATTAATTTTATGCCTAATTTCAAAAAATTATCGTCAAACCCTACTCTTTCAAAAGCTCGTCTTAGATAGTATGTTCTCACAAAAGATACTGTTGCATAAACTAGAGTGACAAATAGATTTGCAACCATGAGGTCGTCTTGTAGCCATTCCATAGAGATTGGTAAAATTACGATTCCTAAACCATAACCTATTGGATAACTTCCAAAAGAATTCACAAATGCTTCAGACGCACTTTTACTTTTTACATCTTTTGTGCTGTCATTATCACACTTCATTTTCTTTTCACCCAAATCCTCAGGATTTTTTCTATTCCTTTTATCGCTGACCTTAGATTCTCTATTTGATTGCTTGAGATTTGATGAAAGATCTTCAATCATATCTTCTCCTTTGGCTTTGGTATTGACAAGGGCTTGTCTGTTAACCCGTTTCCTTCATCAAAGCATCTTGTTTGGTATTTACAGTACTTGCACAGTCCTGTAACTTCTCCTGCTGGTATTTTCTTTTCTGTAATTGACTCTTCAATTTCTTGGACTCTGGTCTTTAGCCAATCACTCAAGTCTCTCTTTTCTACCTTGTATGTTACAATGTCTGACATGTCAGCATAGACAATGTTTAGATTCTCAACAGGCATGTATTCTGAGAACATTGTATCGTACACCTGTAACTGTAAAATATGCTCAGGCTTTGGCAGGAATCCTTGCTTTATTTGCCATTTGACAAATTTTGTTGTTTTCAGATCTATGATTGTTTTTGTTTTCCAATCATACATGTCAAGTCTTCCTGCAACTGTTGCGATTTTTTTATCCTTTAATGGAACATAGTATTCCATGTCCATCTCTCGCCATTTGTAGGCATATGTCATGTTGTGTAAAAAGTCACCACGGACTGTTGCCCACATTGACTCTAGTGTTGTGTCTGCCAGTAATTCCTCTTGAGGAATTCCTTGCTGTTTGTATGATGATTTTCTCTGACATCCTACAATTTCAGTCACTGAGTATCTTGACTTGTAATTGATTTTTGATAATCCATTTCGTTTTTCTAAAAAGTTAACGATTCCTTTTGGTGGATCTATCTCTCGTGCTAAAGCGGTAAGGTCGCTACCCATTTGTTTTGAAATTATCTGTTTCATGAATAATAATACGTTAGAAAATCGATAATCTTTTAATCGGACAATACGAAAAAATATCGTATAATTTGGTTATTCACATTGCATTAATTGGAAGGGAAACTGCTCATGTTTGGCCAGGTCTGAAAGAAATAATCCCTGCAGATAAACTGTACCTGCTTCACAGCCCAAATACAGAGCGTGACAAATTTGCTGACAAAGCAAAAAAACTCAAAAAAGAAGTCGAAAAAACTTTTTGTGAAACAGTACTTGTAAAAATTAATGCTTTTGAAATGATGAACATTTTAGAAATTATTGATAAAATAGTATCTGATGAAATAAAAAAAAGTGATTATGATTTAGATACAATAGACTTTGCAGTAAATGTTACTGGTGGAACAAATATCATGGCATCAGGCGCTACACTTGCTGCAATGCTAACAGGTACCAAAGCATACTATGTACAAGACAGTAGAATAGGACTAAAAAGAAAAAAATATGCAGAATTTCTTCCAATACCCCCCATCAATATTATTCGCTCACTAAGCAAGTCACATCAAAAGATTCTGCAAACTTTAGAAAACGGATCATTTGAGTGGAAAGGTGAAAAACAACTGGGGGTCATGAAAAACAAAGACTTGGAAAAGAAACTAAAGATGAGAACATCATCATTGAATTCAGCCGTTAAAGAACTTGTAAAGAAAAGATTTGTTGAAACTAAACGAGGAGTTCCCGTAATCAAATACAAGAAAGGCAGTGCTGATCAAAAACCTGTTGAAGTAGAAGAAATATTGGAGAATCAAATGTTAGTATGCATTACTGATTTGGGAAAGATTCAGGCAAAAAAAGCAGCATTACGCAAATAATCTCTTACGATAATTTTTCATATGATACGAAAAAAATCTCTAGTATTATTTTATTACTAATTATAATATGGGAAAAAACACAAAATCAAATCAAAAAAGCCTAAAAAACAAGGCTAAAAAATATGAAAGTACTATTTATGAATCAAACACAACCCCCATAAGCAGGTCAAAACATGGAAAAATAATGGTAGAACAAACTCCTTCCCAAATAGCAAATATTCTATGGAATGCCAAGGAAATTCTTCGAAATGATTACAGACTAAGTCAATACAGACACGTAATTTTGCCATTTGTTGTTCTCAGAAGACTAGGCGGAGTTGTAAAGCCAAAAAAAGATGTAATGATAAAAGAATCAAAGAGATTAGGTAAAGGAAAAGAGGCTTTGCTTCAAAACAGAGTCAAAGATCTAACTGGATTTGATTTTTACAATATCAGCGATTATGACTTGCCTCTGCTAGTTGCAGATCCAGATCATATTCATAAAAATATTAAAGAATACATGAGAGGATTTTCTGGAAATATATCTGAAATTTTTAAACGATTTGATTTTCAAACATATGTTGACAAATTAAAAGAGCAAGGCCTACTATACAAGACCGTAAAATATTTTGCAGATGCTCCACTGGATGTCGACTCTGTAGACAATCACAAAATGGGAACAGCATATGAAATGCTGATTCAAACATCAAGTGAAGCATCAAATGAAGAAGCTGGTGATCACTTTACCCCCAGAGAAGTTATTCGCTTGATGGTAAATCTCTTGTTTGCCGGAGAAAAAGATATTCTTAGCAACAAACGACTAATCAAAAGAATCTATGATCCTGCATGTGGGACAGGCGGAATGCTCTCCATTGCAGAAGATTACATTAAAGAAAAATATCCAAATGTAACTCCTGAAATTTTTGGGCAGGAAATCAATGACATGACATATGCCATATCAGAATCTGACATGATGCTAAAAGGACTAGAGCATGATATTGCCTATGGAAATAGTCTAATTGTAAAAACCCCCACCAAATTAGGCGATGCATTTCCAAATGAAAAATTCGACTACATGCTTTCTAATCCTCCATATGGAGTAGATTGGAAAAAATACGAAGAAGACATCAAATCTGAGGCAAAGCATGGTTTCAAGGGGAGATACGGTGCAGGATTACCGAGAACAAGTGATGGCTCGTTATTGTTTATGATGCACATGATTTCAAAAATGAAAGAATCTGAGACGGGTTCTAGAATTGCAGTTGTATTCAACGGTTCTCCACTATTTACTGGAGAGGCTGGAAAAACAAAAAATGAAAATAGTATTCGTAAATGGATTATAGAAAATGATTGGCTTGAAGCAATTGTGGCATTGCCTAAGAATTTGTTTTTTAATACAGGAATACAGACATACATCTGGATTGTCACAAACAAAAAAGATCCTAAAAGAAAAGGCAAAGTTCAGCTTGTCAATGCAGAGTCTTTTTCAGATAAAATGAAAAAGAAAGTAGGTGATAAAAGCAACGAGATTACCAAAGCACAAATTAAGGAAATTACAGATATTTACAAATCCTTCAAAGAGGGCGAAAACTGTAAAATTTTCAAAAACACTGACTTTGGATATTATCGTGTAACTGTTGAGAGGCCAAAAAAGAGACGATTCCAAATTACAGATGAGGGAAAAGACAGACTACAACAACAAAAAACATTCAAGAGTTTGCCTGAAGTAAAATCAAAAAAAGATGTCAGCCAAGAAGATGTCTTGGAAGTGGTAAATTCCCTTCCCACAAAAGCTTACAAAAATTATGATGATTTCAAAAAAGTAGTCAAAAAAGAATTTGAAGACAAGAATTTAAAACCCAAAGCGTCAATTTACACCGCAATTGAGAATTCTTTCTCAGAAAGAGATGACGATGCAGATCCACAATTAGATAAACATGGAAATCTTGTCCCAGACTCTGATTTGCGAGACAATGAGAATATTCCTTTGAGTCAAAACATTGATGAGTATTTTGAAAATGAAGTAAAACCATATGTGCCAGATGCCTGGATTGATGAATTTACACTAGACAATATTGGATATGAAATTCCATTTACAAAGCACTTTTACAAATACAAACCACTACGTCCTCTTGAAGAAATTGATGCAGAAATAAGAAAACTACAGAAAGATATTGTTTCAGGATTGGACGAGTTGATGAAATGAATGAAGCAAGACATTTACAATTTAATGGAAATACCTTGGTTTTCAAATATTCCAAACGATTGGCAACTTATTAAATTAAAATATCTTGGAAATATTATTACTGGAAATACTCCTTCTACAACTGACGACAAAAATTATGGTGGTTCATTTTTGTGGGCTGGTCCTACTGATTTAACTGATAACATCTACGTAAAAAATACTGAAAAAAAACTTACAGAAAAAGGAAAATATCTTAGTAGAATAATCCCAACTAATTCAATAATGCTTTGTTGTATTGGAGATGTTGGAAAATTAGGAATTTCAAAAACAGAAATGTCTACAAATCAACAAATAAATTCAATTTTTTCTACAAAAATTGATCACGAATTTTTATATTTTATTCTCAAAACAAACTCAAAAATCTTAGGATCATTTGCAAATACCACTGTAGTACCAATTTTAAATAAAAACCGTCTTGGTAATTTTAAAATTATTTGTCCTTTAGATGAATCTACACAAAAACAAATTTCTAACTACTTAAAAATTAAAATTGAAAAAATTAATGATCAAATCTCACTTTATGTTAAAATCGTTTCTAAGTTAGAAAAAAAGAGATCTGCACAAATTTCTAAAATTATTTCCAAAGGATTAAAATCAAATAATTTAACACAAAAAACACATATTTCTTGGTTAGGAAACATTCCTGAAAATTGGGAACTAACAAAATTTCGAAAAGTAATTAAGAAAAAAAATCTTAGAAATCAATTTGGATTAGAAACAAACATGCTTTCTGTATCTCAGTCTTTGGGTATAATTAAAAAAGAATATGATTCTGACACTCAAATTAAAGATATTGTTGACACATTGAGATGTTTTATTGTTGAGCCTTCAGATTTAGTTGTCAATGTAATGTGGTTGCAATTTAGAGGAATAGGAATATCGTTTACAACAGGCATTGTCAGTCCTGATTATCATGTATATCAAATTAATTCAAAAATCATTCGTCCAAAATTTTTTAATTATTTAGTAAGAAGCGATTTGTATCTAAATGAATATCCAAAATACCTTAGAGGAATTAGGCCTAATTCTTCAAGGATGACAGAATATGATTTTACACGATTACCTATAATTATCCCTCCTATAACTGAGCAGGATATTTTAATTGAAGTTCTAACCAAAAAAGAAGATGAAATTAATGGTTTGATTTCTAATACTCAAAATTTGATTGAACAATTACAACATTATAGAGATTCATTAATAGAAAAAATTTCAACAGGGAAAATTGATTTGAGTGAGGTTATCGCAAAATGAAATTTCAAGAAAGTAATTTTGGAGATCATATTGTATCAAAACTACAAGATGGAAATTATCGAGAAAGAATCCCAAAAAATTTAGATCCTCAAAGAACATTGGATGCAGATTTAGTTTTAGAATTTCTCAAAACATCTCAACCATATTCATGGAAAAAACTACAAGAAATACATGAAACAGATTTGGATGATTTTGTTTTGGATACTTTATCCTCAGAGCTTGATTCTCGAGGAACAATTGATGTTATACGAAATGGCCTTAGAATATCTGATATTTTATTTGATTGTGCCTATTTCAAGCCTGTTTCTACACTAAATAAAGAGGCCCAAGAGCAATATGACAAGAATATTCTCTCATACATCAGAGAGGCAAAAATTGATCCAGTAAAGCCAGGATTAGTTGATATTCTGCTCTGTGTAAACGGATTACCTTTAGCTACTGCAGAAATAAAAAATCTTGAAACAGAGCAGACATACAGGAATGCAGAAAAGCAGTATCGTGAAGCAAGAGATCCTGATGCAAAATTATTGCAATTCAAAAAGCGAACCCTTGTTCACTTTGCAATAGACCAGCACAATGTATCAATGTCTACAAAGCTTGATTGGAATAAAACAAAATTCAGACCGTTCAATCAGGGAAGAAATGACGGTGCAGGAAATCCTGACAACAAGCCATACCGTACATCATACCTCTGGGAAAAGATCTGGCAAAAAGACATTTGGCTTGACATTTTCAAAAATTTTATTCACATAGAAACAGAAGATCCCGTTGATGCGCTAGTCCCAACAAAAGAATCAGTAATCTTTCCAAGATACCACCAATTAGATTGTGTTTTGGATTTAGTAAATGCATCAAAGGAAAACGGTCCAGGAAAGAATTACCTTGTACAGCACTCAACAGGTAGTGGAAAGAGTAACTCTATTGCATGGCTTGCATTCAAGTTATTCTCACTACACAACAATGACAACAAGCCTGTCTATGATTCTGTGATTGTTTTATCTGATAGAGTGGGAATTGTAGGCCAATTACAAGAAACAATATCACAATTTGAGCAAACATCGGGAGTTGTAGAGGGAATAAAGACCAGTCAAAGTCTGGCTGATAATCTAAAAGAGGAAAGAAAAATTCTCATCACAACACAGCAAAAATTCCATAATCTCTTAGACGGGGACAAGCTAGACACTCTCAAGGGAAATAATTTTGCAATAATTATAGATGAGGCTCACAGCTCCCAAGGTGGAAAAAGCTCCACAAAGGTAAAGATGACATTGTCTCTAAATGAGGACTCTCAAAAATCAGAGACTGAATTTGAAGATGAGGATTTTGTTGACAAATTAGAAAAAGCAATGAAGGACAGGGCTCCAAAAAAGAATCTCAGCTTTTACGCATTTACTGCCACGCCTAGAGATACTACATTACAACTCTTTGACATGCCTGGAAAAAATGGAAAACCACCATTTCACGTGTATTCCATGAATCAGGCAATAGAGGAGGGATACATTCTAGATGTGCTCAAAAACGTAATCACATACAAGCGATTCTTTGAGGTTCAAAAAACAATCCCTGAAGACAAAGCTGTAGAGGCTACAAAGGCAAAACGTGCAATCATGCAGTTCATTGATGAACATGAGATTAATGTTGAGCAAAAATCAAAGGTGATTGTAAACCATTTCCTAAAACATACCATTCATAAAATTTTAGGCCAGGCAAAGGCAATGGTTGTAACGTCCAGGCGTTCTCAGGCATTAAGGTACAAGCAAAAAATTGACGAATACCTAAAAGAACTTGGGAGAGATGACGTCAAAACATTAGTAGCTTTTTCAGGAGATCTCTTTGATGAGACAACAAAAGAAAAACTAAACGAGCAAAAAATTAACGGTACAGCAACAGATGAGGAATTAAGAGAAGAATTTGAAAAGCCAGAATTTAGAATTTTAATTGTAGCTGACAAGTATCAGACTGGATTTAATCAGCCAAAACTGCATACAATGTATGTTGATAAGAAACTAAAGGATATTCGTGCAGTTCAGACATTATCTAGACTAAATAGAACATATGATGAAAAACACGATGTCTTTGTATTATTATTCAAAAACGATGAAGAAGACATCAAGGAATCCTTTGATCCATACTATACAAGAACGGAACTGCTAGATAAAACTAGTCCAAAATATTTACAAGAACTGTATGATCTAATTTTAGGAAAAGGACTGGTGACAAAAGATGATATTGATAATTTTGTAAAATTGTGGCTCGATGACTCTACAAGACCAATTGATGAAATTGAAGAGGAGAAAAATAATATTATTTCTCCGATAATTTCTGCATACGATAAACTAGATGATGTTAAACAAGATGAATTTAGATTAAATCTTCGCAGATTTACAAAAAACTATTCTTTTCTCAGCCAGATTGCAACTTATGACAATCCTGATTTTGAAGGACTGTTCATATTTGGTGTTCATCTGCTAAAATTCCTCAAAGGTGGAAGTCACTATGACTATGTTCCAGAGCCTGGAGATCTCACACTAAAGCAGTATAGGCTGATAAAAACAGGCACACATTCAATCAAGCTAGACGAAGAGGCAGGAGAACTAGTAACACAGGGAACTGTTGCATCTCCCCAGACGCCTGAGCAATTGGCGTATCTGTCAGAGATTATCAAAATAATTAATGATAGAAATGGTGGATACGAGTTTACTCCAGAGGACAAAATCACTGCTGATGAATGGAGAGAAATTTTAGAAAACATTCCAGAATTGCGGGAATATGCACAAGACAATGATTACGAATATTTCCAAAACTATTTTGAAAAAGAATTTGATAAGGTGGTTTCTAGAAGTTTTGATTCAAATCCAAAACTAGTTTCCAGATATTTCAGTGATGACAAGCTCAAAAACGAAATCAGTAAAAAAGCAGGAGAGTTGTATCACAAATGGGTACAACAAAACAATCTTCCTCCAATAACAAAAACAACTCCTGCACTAAACAGGATGAATTTCAGACAAACAATTGGCAAATGCAAGGGATACATTAGCTGGACAGACAGATACTTTGCAACAGACACTCTGAAATATTTGATGGATGGCATGGATTCAGAAAATGTAACAGAGGTGAAACTCTTGGCTAGCATTTACCAGTCAGGAATGAACAGAGATCTTTACAGTCAATTCAAGAATTTCCAAGAAGAGATGAAAAACAAGGGAATTGACTGTAAACTACGTGTTATCGTAGATAAGGATCTTCATTATGAATTGCATGACAGAATTATTGAAGGAGAAAATGTTGTGTATAACGTTCCTTCTGCAAAACAAGTAGACAAGGGACAATACAGTGAAATCAAAAAGACACCAAATAGACCACCATTTGATAATTGGTGGAATAATTCTGGGAATTTAGATTTGATTTCAGATTGGGATAAAATTGAGAAGAAAATCTCTGAGCAAAAATCAAAGAAAATGTATCCTGCTGTATGCTCTGAATGTGAAAAGCAAATCCAAGTGCCATTTGCCCCTGATGGTATTAGACCAACATATTGCTCTGAGCATTATCATCTGTTGGGAGGATCTAGTTGAAATTCCAAAAATATGAAAACACAAAACCTTCAGATATTCCATGGATAGGAGACATTCCTGAAGAATGGGATGTAAAGCCACTTTTTGCATATTGTAAAGAAAATCATGAAAAGAATACTGATGGAAAAGTAGACCATGTCCTTTCTTTGAGTTATGGAAATATAATTAGGCGTAATGTTGAGGATAATTTTGGACTCATACCTGAATCTTTCAATTCCTATCAAATTCTAAAACCTGGAATTATAGTACTTCGATTAACTGATCTACAAAATGACAAAAAAAGTCTAAGAGTAGGACTTGCAAAAGAAAAAGGAATTATCACTTCTGCATATGTGGGATTGATACCAAATTCAAAATTTAATCCTGAATATCTGTACTACCTTCTTCATTCATATGATATTCGTAAAGTTTTCTATGGAATGGGTGGGGGAGTTAGACAATCAATGAAATTTTCTGATTTAAAGAGAATACCTTTACTTTTACCTTCTATATTAGAACAAAAAAACATTGTTTTCTTTATTCATGAAAGAAACCAACAAATTGAAAAACTAATTGATTTTTATAATTTCATTTTATCAAAATTGAAAGAAAAAAAAATAACCATGATTAATAATTTCATTACACAATCCCTTCATATGAATCCAAACTTTTCAAATTCATCTAATAACTGGATAGGAAAATTACCAAAAGATTGGAAATTGGAGAGATTGAAATATCATACTATAATAAATCAAAAAGATTTATCTGATAAAACAGATCCTGATTTAGAAATTAATTACATTGAAATCGGTGATGTCAGAATAGGCGAATTTATCAAATCTCCAACAAAAATGCTTTATGGAGTTTCTCCTAGTAGAGCTAAACGAATAGTATCTAATAATGATGTAATTTTTTCAACAGTGCGAACAAATTTGAAAGCGATAGGTTTCATCGAAAATAATATGGATAATTATATTTGTTCTACTGGGTTTGCAGTTATTACCCCGCAGTCTACCTTAATACCAAAATTCCTCTTTTATTTTTTATTAACTGATGGATATGTTCATACTGTAATGGCAAATTCTGTGGGTGTTTCATATCCCGCAATAAATTCATCAAAACTTGGAGCTTTTTTTAGTATCATTCCTCCAATTGAATACCAGAAATCAATTTCAGAATTATTAGATAAAAAAATTGACAAAATTCAATTACTCTCAAATAAAATTTCATTACAAATTGAAACTTTAAAAAAATTCAAAAATGATATGATTATGACTTATGTGTTTGGTCATTCAAAAATCATGCCTAAAAATTAAACTAATACTGAAATTTTTCGTATAATACGAAAAAAACCTCAATGATTTAATTGTGATAATCATGGTATGAAAACACAAATTTCATACCAAATGGGTGACGGCCATATCGTCACAGGAGAAATTCCTGCATCATATGACAATCTTGTTTTCGAACTTATTGAAGAAAACATTGTCTGCAAAAAATCCAACATTCCAAATCACTATGATACTGTAATGTCAACAGTAGGCGACTCTTACAAGAGTCTAAACAAGTATGCCTATGGCAATACTTTGAAAGCAATCAATACGATTGTAAACTGTAAGAAAACACATGCTAGACGTACTGAATCATGTAAAGAAGCAATAGCATTCTTACACCAAGACATGCAACTTGCAACAAATTCAATTCAGAACATCTTGCGACTCTTTGGAGTAAAACTCTCAACAATGCAAATTTTGAGAGATTCAGAACAAGTATTGTCTGATAGAGAACCTGTGTGGGTTCATCGAGTAATTGGAGGATTGTTCTAATGCCTAGACAATCAAAAAGATTTGAGGGTGAAATATCCAAAATTGAATCTGAATACAATATTGCTAGAATGGAGGCAGAACTCGAATACCATAGAAAGATGTCTATGACATATGGTTCTATCTTGCTAATAGAACAAGACAGACTAACAAAAATCACTAGACGACAACGAAGAACTTCTCACATACAAAACAGTATTCGTGATGCAGTAAGAGATTCAACAGGAGATGAATCACAATGATTACAAATCTTAAAGAATCAAAATGTCCTTTATGCAGACAAGACTTGGCATCAGAAGAATATGATGCTGCATTAGTAGAACTACAAAACAAAGTTGAAGAAAGTTACAAACTACAACAAGAAACTTTTGAGAATCAACATAATTCAAAGTTAGAACAATTACATGCACAACATGAAGAATTGTTAGAGTCTCAAAAGAAATCACACGAAGCAGAAATTTCACGCCTAGAATCAGACATTTCTGATACCTACAAAAAACAACTTACATTCATGGAGAAAAACTATGAATCGATGACTAAACAAAGCCAAAAACAATTTGCAGACTTGCAAAAACAACTAGAATCAGGACACAAAAAAGACCTTGTAGAAAAAGAAAAGCAAATCAAATTGATCAAAAAGGAACAAGACACATTCCGAAAATCAGTGATTAATGCAACAAAGGCAGAGTTTGATTTGAAATCGGGATATCTTCATGAAGAACTTAGGGAACGTGAGATACAGATTTCCCGATTCAAAGATGAAGTTGATGGTTTGAAAAAACAACTAACTCAGAGTCAGGCAGAACTCAAAGGTGAAGCCGGAGAGCTAGACCTCTTTGTTACGCTGACTGATGCATTTCCTCAAGACAACTTTAGACGACAAAAGAGAGGAATATCAAGTGGTGATTTGATACAAAGAATCCGTTCAGGTTCTTCAGTATTAGATACGCCAATTGTATATGACAACAAAAACGCAAACACGATAACCAAAGCCGATGTCACAAAGGCCAAAAAATACCAAAAGATGCATGGAACATCCTATGTTTTGATAGTAGGAAACAATCTTCCAAAAACTAGTGTGCCAAATGGATTACTTGGAGAAAAGGATGGAATTATTCTTGTACATCCATCTATAGTAGTTGAGGTGTCAAAGAGAATCCGTGATGGAATGATTGAGATATCAAAGCTCTCGCTAGGAAAAGAAGACAGACAAGAAAAACAAGACAAACTATACTCATACATAATGAGTCAAGAGTTTGCATTAATTCTAAAGACCCTGTCTGATCTTAATGAGAAACTGTTCCATCTTCAATCAAAAGAAGAAAAAGATCACCAAACATTGTGGAAAAACAGAAAGAGTTTGCAAGAGGAACTACTCAAAGCATACAATGAACTCTCAAGTGGAATTGAGAGTATTACTTTGGATAGTATAGTGGAACTTGCACCAGATACAGGAGGAAAATAATGAACTGTCCGTTATGCTCAAGTAAATCTATGGCAGAGATTTTCTGGGGATATCTTGGCAATTTAGATGCAATTTAGGAGCAATTAGAAAAAAAAGAAATTGTTCTTGGAGGCTGTATTGTAAGTGACCATGATCCAAAATGGGAGTGCAACACGTGTCATCATCAATGGGGGAATAGAGATAATGATTGATGAAGACCTAAACGTATTTGGTTCGAGCCGATCTGACTCAGTAACTATGTTTCTATGAACTTTAGAAAATTATTCCTTGCAGATGATGCACTTTTTTTCAAATCTTCTTGCAATTCTTCATACTTGTCAGCATAAATTACCTTGTTTCCTTTTCTTCTCTCTGTAATGTGATCTAACCCTGCATGATTCTCAGGCGCATTTGTAACTCTATCAAAATATACTCGAACTGTTTTCTTTTTATTAACATTGCATTGTTTTCTAAGTTTTCTTAAATTATACCCGTCAGACCATTTTGAAAAAAAGAAATTCTTTTTCTGATTATCTAGTTCTTGTTTTGTACTTACCTCAATAATGAAAAGATAATCTTCATGCACAAATAATGAATCTATTTCTCCTATCTGATCCTTACCATCTTTGATGATTGGATTCGAAATGATCCAGTCAAATTCTAAATTTTTAAGAAATTCTATAATTTTTTCTTCTTGGATCTTTGTTTCTGGATTTGTCAAACCTATGTTATATTTTTCTAATATTCTAAAAAGGATCCTAATTTTCTATATTAAAAATAGCTTTTTCATTTAATCAATTCAATAAATTTTTCAAATGAAGGATCTTTTTGTTTAAGAAACTTTGCAAGCTTTACATATGTTTCCTCAATCTCTACTTGTTTCTCTCTAGTCTTCTCCAATTCCTCTTCTATTTTTCTAAAGTCTGACATTGTAAGTTGTGCCTCACATTTTAGATACATCTTGACCTGATCCTTTTCTGATAGTGAATAATATGTATCCAAATAACTATGATGTCCCATCAATGCATGCGCAAAGTTTGATCCTGCAATGTTGCTAACTGTAGTATAGAAAAATTTTCTCAGTGCATGATAGTGGATTAATCTCTTACCGTTACGCTTTCTCATGTTAAATTCAGGAATATTTTTGAGATAATTGTTAAGTGACTGCTCCAGAATGTCAACAGTTCCACGCTGTTCGTCTTTTTTTGGCATTATCTTTCTTTTTGCTAATGATGTCCTTCCAAAGATTTTCACATTTTGCAAATTAATATTAGGATCATTTTCTTTCCATGCAAAATAACGATTAAGATAATCCTTTAGTGCACTCGTAGCTTCTGCAGTGAGAAATGTTTCACGATCTTCTCGTGTCTTTGTTGTTTCAGCACGGATGAATATTTTTGTAGGATTACTACTAAAATCAATATCCGATAAAAGCAACTCTGCAATCTCACCTATTCGCATCCCACTGGCTATTGCAACATAGAAAACAGTTCTAAGCTTGAAAGGCAACACATTGAGAACTCTGACTATGAGATCTCTTGTGAGTGGCTCTTCTCTAATCTTGTGAATCTTTGGTAATCTAACTCGTTGCTTGCATTTTTCATTGTATATCTCAATACCGATATGTGTAAGATATCCCTTGACTCCTGAAAATAACTGCTTCACAGTTCTCGGATAAATTTCAGTCTTTGACAAAAATATTACATAATCGCTGAGAACTTTGTAGATGTCTATTCTGTTATTGCTTACCTCTTCCTGTAATTGCAATTCATCCATGCTGTAACTCTCGTCAAGGAATTTTCTAAAGCCATTCTTTCTTCCTTTGATTGCTGAATAGTAACTGCGAACAGATGCATGGCTGCTAGATGTGGAAAATACCGCATCAAGGAAATTCTGCAATACCTTGTCTGCCTCTTCATATCTGTCATTTTCTGCCATTAAGGTGTCTAGGTATGACTACTGATAAAAAACCCAAGTGGTTATCAGAGTGTTATACACAGGACTTAGTTAAATCATAAAATTACTCATAAAATTACTCATAATGTTGAATTTTTCTAATATTCTTACAATATTACAAATAACCCTCAATAGATTGAATAATCAAAATGAGACTAATTCAAAGATTATCTGATTCTAGACTTGCTAAATCTTCCACTCTAGTTTCACTAGTATCAATTCTCGCAGTAATTGGTCCTATTATTATAGTCTCAGCAGGGTTTTGGGATGCAATATCTCATCTTCAACAAGAACCAGAATTTTTCTGGAGTCCATCTCATATGGTAGTATACTTTGGGGTTTCAATGACTGCTTGTGCTGCAATAATGGGTTGCATGTTAATATTTAGAAAATCAGTTCATGGTTCTCTCAAAACTGGAATTAAACTGGTAATTTTTGGTTCGATATTACAAATTGTTTCAGGATTTGGAGATTCTTTATCTCATGATGTCTATGGAATTGATGGTCTTATCTCTTGGTCACACCAACCTCTTGAATTAGGACTAGTACTTGCATCATTAGGGGCAGTTTTAATATTAAAAAATAGAGAACACACCAAACTCAAAACATTTCTTCCTTTCTCAATTATTGCATTCTTGTTTTTTGCAACTTGGCTGATTTTTAATATAATTTTGTTATTTGGTCATACCATTCAATGTATTCAAATCTATGAAATATTTTCTTCAGGCTGCTCTATTCTGTAATTCTTTATTTTAAAATAACATGTTATCATCATTATCAAAGAACCAAAAAGAATCACCATTCCTGGTAAAAGCATTTTTTGAGAATTTGTATCACCAAATTCTGTTTCTAAATTAATTGAATTATTTGATATATTTGTAATTTTTAAAATATATTTGCCATCTTCATTAAAATCAAAATAACCCACTGACAGTTTTGTCTGAATTTTTTCTTCTTGAATAATGTTATTTTTAGTATCTAATATCTGGACAAATATTGCTTCTCCTGAAAATTCAGGCATGTACATTTTATAGTATCCAATACCATGACCTAAAAATTCTGATTTTGATTCAAAAGAATCTGATTCTTTTAATAAAATTGAATCATACATTTTTTCAGTTTCATAAAATACTTCTGCTACCCAAACCATTCCCACAATCACTAATACTAATGATATTACTAATAGTGATATTTTCATTTCATCATATTGACTATTCATTTACTTTATAAGATAATCTAAAGGGCTCGGAGGGCTTCGATCCCTCGACCTAGCGGTTCGAAGCCGCTCGCACTATCCAGACTGTGCAACGAGTCCAAACAAGTAAGAATTTAACAGGCCTAAATATCTGTCTAGATACTTTGAAAGTGTCAAAAAAAGTCATAGGTGTTGAATATGCAATTCGAGATATTGTAGTTGCCGCACGTAAAGTCCAACAAAAAGGAATGCAAGTTGACTATCTGAACATTGGTGACCCTGTACAATTTGGCTTTCAGCCACCTGACAATGTAAAACAAGCTTTGATTGATGCAATTAACAAGGGTGAAAATTATTACTCTACATCAGAAGGCCTCTTGGAATTAAGAGAAGAAATCGCTAAAAAAGAAAATGCAAAGGGTCTCTCAATTGGTGCTGATGAAATTCTAGTTACAAATGGAGTTTCAGAAGGACTAGATATGGTAATCTCTTCAATTGTAGAAGAAGGTGATGAGGTGTTATTACCTGGGCCATACTATCCACCATATGCCTCATATGTCAGACTTCATGGTGGAATCCCAATAGAATTTGCAGTTGACTTGGAAAACTCTACACCCGACATTGATGATATAAAATCCAAAATCACTGCAAAGACTGTAGCAATTTGTCTTATCAGTCCAAATAATCCAACTGGAGTTGTATTCAATGAAAAATCCCTCAAAGAACTAGTAAATATTGCAAATCAGAATAATCTCTATATCATTTGTGATGAAATTTATGATCAAATAATTTTTGATGATAAATTTGTAGGCATTGGTAAAGTTGCAGGGGATTCACCTGTAATTGTTCTCAATGGTTTCTCCAAAGTACATTTGATGTCAGGATGGAGAATTGGATACATTGCATTTAATCAATCATCTCAATTAGATGCATTACGAGAGCATCTGCCAAAACTAGCTAGAGTAAGAATTGCAACCAGTCTTCCAGTACAACATGCAGCTTTGGAATCTCTTCGTGGTCCTCAAAACTATATTAGTGAATTTGTTTCAGAAATCAAAAAACGCCGAGACTTGGTTGTAAAACGTCTTAATGAGATGCCTGGTCTTTCTTGTCCCAATCCAAAGGGTGCATTTTATGCATTTCCAAAAATTGAAGATGATAGATTTGGAACGGACAAAGAATTTGTAACCCAATTATTGGAAACTAAAGGCGTTCTTACAGTACATGGTTCTGGATTTGGAGAACAGTATGGTAGTGGGCATTTCAGATTGGTCTATCTTCCTAGTCTTGAAATTCTAGATTCTGCAATGAATAAAATCCAAGACTTTGTTAGTCAGTAACTCCAAACAGAAAACTTTTTTGGAATAATTTCTATGATACAGTCAGTATCATCTAGCAATTCTTTTGCAGATTTATTCTCTATTGTATCAAAATATCGCAAGAGAATTTTTTTTGCAATTGTTTTTACTTTAATTTTATCTAAAATTAGATTGGCTTCTCCTTGTCCCATTACTCCATAGATATCTGGTGATTTTACACCTACATCTACACAAAATGCAACGTGTTTGTTTTTTTTTGCATTTTTTACTTTTTCAGTTTTAGTGTTTGTCCCAATGTAGAATTTTTTTCTACTATACCTATACCAAACAGGAACAATATGTGGTGTTTTATTTTTTCCAATAGTTGATAATCGTAATATTTTTTGAGATTTTAGAAATTCATCTCTTTTGCTCATGTTTTCTAAATCCCAATACTATCATAAAAATCCCAAATCCTAGCATTGCCACGGAAACTTTCTCATTAGTAAATTCTCCATTTACCAAAAACTCTTCAACAAATTCTACTCCCCAAATCAATAATTGCTGAATTAGAACAATTCCGCCCATCACACAAAATAAAACTCCAATTGCAGAAAACCAATTTCTACCACGTCTATAGTATTCGTGACTCATGATAAATGAAATAGACTTAGATGATTTTGATACCTGGATTTTTTATCTTGTTTTTAATCATTGCATTAAGTAACAATGGTGTAGACATTTCTGCAAGATATGATAATTCAATTGGTCCCAAGTAAATTGATCTTAGACCTTTGATTTCATCAATCAAAGTATTAACTACTTGAACTGAATCATTGTCATCTCCGCAAACAAATATGTCATAATCTAGTTCTAATGTTGGATTTACTAATTTTTTCTCAGAAATTACATGAAATGCTGAAACCAATTTTGATTTATTTTTCATATGATCAAGTACAAGTTTGTATGAGAATGGTTTATTTTCTTTTATTGAAATGCATTCAAATCCAACATCCGTCTTTGTCATTGGAACAATTGGAGATACAACAACGCAACTGTCTTTGACTTCAGATAAAATTCCAGAACACACAGAATCAATATTTTCATAAGGTATTGATAAAATCAAAACATCACTTTCTTTTGCAACTGAAACATTATCATTTCCAGAAATTGTTCCTTTAATTTCACCAAATGCTTCTTTTGCAAGATTTGTATATTCAACTGCTGATTCTGATGCTCTTGCAGCATCTCTAGAGCCAATTATGACATCGTGATTTTGTGACCATCTTAAAGCGAAACCTTTGCCCATTCCGCCTGTTCCACCAATAATCCCAACTTTCATGATAAATCATCTGATAATCTTATTATTATCTTTATTTGAATTTCCGATCAAGTTGGGGCATATTATTTTCCTAAGACACGGTCAGGCAAAAAATAACACTGAGCGAATTTTAGCAGGTAGAACAGAAGGAGTCCCACTAACTGATGTTGGAATAAAGCAAGCAGAACATACTGCTGAATTACTTGAACACATGAATGTCTCTGCAATCTATTCAAGTCCAATTCAGCGGGCAAAACATACTGCAGAAATTGTTGGAAAACATAATTCACTTGATGTAACAATTGATGATCGTTTAATTGAACTTGATATGGGAAAATTTACTGGTGTTCCATATGATGAAATTTTTACTAGTCATGGAAATGTCTTTATGAAATTTTACAACGGGGAATTAGAAATTGCACATAATGGAGTTGAAACATTCTCAGAAGTTAAAAAACGCGTTTTGGGAATAGTTGATCATGTCATTGAAAAACATCCTGATGAAAATGTAGTTCTTGTTACACACATGGATCCAATCAAAGCAATGCTGTCTACCATAGTCGATTTATCTCCTACCAATCTATTTGAACTAATTATAGAAAATGCATCTCTGAATCTCTTTCGTGAAAAAGATCGAAAGTTCTCTCTTTCCGGACTTAATGTAATGCACCCATCTCGTTTCGATCTGTGTTAACATCTAATAATCTTGAAAACCCTTAAATAGAAATTATTGGCCACGTCATTCAATCGCTAATGAAGAAATTGGTCGGATTATTCTTAGTATTGGCAGTTATAGTAGTTATTCCAGCTATAGAGTCAGCATTTGCTGCTGGTGATGAACCTGGAGAATATCTTGATCGTAGAGTAATAATTTGGAATTTATTCTTTAGAATGATGACCGTTGCATTTACCGTTGGAGCAGTAGTTGCAGGAACTATGATTTGGCAAGTCTGGAGATTTAGAGAATCTCATCCAAAAGCAAAACCAACTCCATATGAGGGGACTGACTGGTAGAAATGGGTGGACATTCTAACTGGCCTGAATGGATTTACGTCGGTATCGTTATTGCGTTAATGACTTGGGTCGGAGCTGAAGCTTGGGAAGCTGAAAGACTAGTAGAACATGTTCCAGCTGATGCTGAGACTATCATAGTTACAGGTCAACAATGGTTCTGGACTTTTGAGCATGAAGATGGTACAAAAGAAATTGGTGAACTTCATGTTGAAGCTGGTAAAGCATACAAATTTGAAGTAGTGTCAAAAGATGTGATACATTCTTTTAATATTCATGATTATGTTGTTTTGATGGATGCAGTTCCTGGTAGAGTTAACACTGTTTGGTTTGCACCAGATGCACCTGGAGTTCATGACATTCAATGCAGAGAATATTGTGGATTAATTCACTATAACATGAGAGGAACATTATATGTGGAGGATCCAGCTTGACAACGCTTTTATCACAACTCTCAATTGTCGCAAGTGAGGAGATTAACTAATGGTTCTAGAATTACAAAAGCCACGTCCAATTTGGCAAATAATGTTTTCAACACATCATACTGATGTTGGTCTACTTTACCTAATCACTTCACTTGGATTCTTGTTCTTGGGTGGTTCCTTAGCCCTTGCAATTAGAGCCGAATTATTTTTGCCAGGTGCACAAATAATTACTGATTCCATGACGTTTAACAGAATCTTTACAGTTCACGGAACAACTTTGATTTTCTTGTTTATTCTTCCATTTGCATCTGCAGTTGGAAACTATTACGTTCCAATTATGGTCCGATACAAAGACATGGCATATCCAAAACTAAACGCAATTGCATTTTGGATGATTCCACCAGCAGGTGCATTAATCTGGTTAGGCTTTGCAGACTTTACATGGTATGCCACTCCGCCATATTCTATAATTAGTGCCCCTGGACCTGCAGCAGACATGTGGATCTTTGGCCTCAAAATTCTGGGTATCTCTTCAGTACTTGGTGCAATTAATTTCATAGTTACAATTCTTAAATGTAAACATCCAGACATGTCAATTGGACAAGTTCCACTATTGGCTTGGTCTTATCTATCATCATCTTTAATTATACTTGTTGCAATTCCAACATTTGCAGCTGCACTTCTAATGCTTCTTACTGACAGACTTGGTGTTAGTGGATTCTTCAATCCTGCAATGGGAGGGGATCCAATAGCCTATGCTCATCTGTTCTGGTTTACATTCCATCCTGAAGTGTATGTACTTGTAATTCCAGCAATTGGTATGATGTATGAGATTATTCCAAGATTTTCAAGAAAACCAATTTACAGCTACAACTCTGGAATCTTTGCCTTTGTTTTGTTATCCATTGTAGGTTTTTCATCATGGGCACATCACATGTTTGCAACCGGAATGTCATTCACTGAAAAAACAGTCTTTATGGTAGGAACTCTTGCAGCAGTTCCAGCATCTGCAATGCACGTCTTTAACTTTATTGCAACAATGTGGAATGGTCGAATCAAATTCTTGACACCAATGATGTGGTCAGTCGGTGGAATTGCATTATTCTTTGGAGCAGGAGCAGGCGGTGTAGTTAACAGTGCAATGCCTTTGGACTTTTCAACACACGATACATACTGGGTAGTTGGACACTTCCATCTCTTTGTGATGGGTACTATTGCATTTGGTTCAATTGGGTTCCTCTACTACATGTTCCCATATGTAACTGGTAGAATGTATAATGAAACAATGGGTAAGATACACTTTGTAATGTCATTTATAGGAACAATTTTGGTATTCTTTACACAACATATACTTGGACTATATGGAATGCCACGAAGAATTTTCGATTATCCTCCAATCCCAGAATGGATTGCTATGAACCAGATTGCAACAGTTGGTGCCATGATTATTGGTGTCAGTATGGCAATTTTCTTGGCAAACATGATTTACAGTTCTGGAAAAGGAAAACTTGCAAACACCGAAGACCCATTTGGCGTAGGCGGCAAGTATTACTATCCATTTGAGGCAAAGAACCCATCACATTAGGAGATAAATGAAATGAGTCACGATAACCAACAAACAATTTACAGAACAACACCAGCTAGAACTGGAAAAATGATGGCAATTATGCTAGGCATTTGTATTGTTGGTGGAGTCATATTCTTTTCAATGTGGGATTATTGGATTTCAACACCTCCTCCAGTGGTAGGTATGATGAGTGAAACAACTGAACATGATGTTAAAGCTGCTTTTTCAGGAGTTCATATTCAATCCTCTTTATCTTTTATAGAGTCCTCTGATTTTAAGACTTTAGCATTTAATGCATTGCCAGGAGAGCCTGATCATAATCCAACAATTAACATGAATGTAGGTGATGAAATTAATTTCTCTATAGTTAATGATGGAAAATCATTCCATGCTTTTGGTGTTACAAAATCTACTGAAGGATTTTCAGGAATTATCGCTAGTTCAGCAATTGCTTCCGCATCAAACCCTCTAAAGCCTGGAGAGAGCGGCGAGTCTACATTTATTGCTGGTGAAGAAGGAACTTACTATTACATTTGTACTGTTCCAGGTCATAGAGAACAAGGAATGGTTGGAGAAATAATTGTTGGACCATCAAAAGATAGTGTCTCACAAGCAGCTGCACCAACAGGTGTATCTCATGACTTTAGTTTGGACTTTGTAGAATCTAGTGATTTCAGAACTTTGGCATTTAATGCATTACCTGGTGAAGATGGACATAACCCAGAGATTCGTGTAAAATCTGGTGATGAAGTAACTGTTACTGCAAATAATTTGGGTAAATCATTTCATGCATTTGGAGTAGTGACCAATCCTGAAGACTTTAACAGCATAGTGATGGATTCAGCAATTGCAGCAGCATCAAATCCATTAAAACCTGGTGAAGGTGGCAGTGTTACATTTACTGCCGGTGTACCAGGAACTTACTATTACATTTGTACTGTACCAGGACATGCATTACAAGGTATGCAAGGTAGCTTTATCGTAGAATAATTTTGGCAATTCAATATCTAGCATTAGCTACAATGATAGTTTTGTATTCGTTGATGTTTATTGGTGGATATATTTCAGCAGCAGGACTAGGATTAACTTGTCCTGAATGGCCATTGTGTCCTAACGGAGTGATGCCTTCAGAAGAATATCTTATTGAATGGATTCATAGAACTACTGCTGCCACCACTGGAGTATTGGTGATTTCAACTATGGTTGCAAGTCTGATTAACAAGAATGCTGATATAAAAATAAAAATTACAAGTTCACTTGCCACTGCTTTAGTAATTACACAAATCACTCTTGGAGCACTAGTCATTGATACTAAACTTCATGCAGTCCTAGTTGCAATTCATTTGGGAATAGGAATTTGGTTGTTTGCTATGGTTTTGCTGACTGTGATATTTGCATTTAGAATTTCTAAAATACCACTAAAATCTACAGTTTAGATTTTTTGAACATTTTTGGCAAATAGATGTAGATCATCATACCTGTAAAAACTAGAGCACCTACAATTATTGCACTAAAGAAAATTATTCCAAATGGGCTTTGAGTTCCCATGTTAAACGTATACGTAATAATTCCATCTTTTCCGCCCATATCATACAAATCAATCTTTACAATATGATTTCCTTGTTGTCTCCAAACATAATCAAAATCCCAATGAGCACCTTCAATTGACTTTGGTGGTATTGCATCTACTTGTTGATCATTAAAATACACTCTAATCCCCATAGTGAATCTCTCTACCTCATTAAAGTCCCCATCAGTGACTCGAACTAAAAATTGCGAAGGCTCATTAATTTGTGGAAATTCTGGCGCTGTGGCTACCTGCACTCGATACCCTGCCTCAAATTTCTCTGAAGAATTAAACATAGAATGAGCATATGCTTCATTAAATATTGGGGAAGATGAAAATATCAAAATCAAGATCAAAAAAACTGATCGCTTTTTAGTCATTCAAATATTATATCATCTAGATGAATATATTGTAAATCAATTATTATACGAAAATCTTCAAAACCTTTAAATCCTTATTGGCAAGAATCTCAATCGTTGACCCTCGTTACAAAATCAATCGATATTAAAACACCTGTGGACAATGTTTTTACCTATTTTGCAAGACCAGAACATGTTTCTGATCAAATAAAAAATGACACAGTAGGTATGACTGTAGTTCCTATGGATATCAAAGAAGGAATGGGTGTTGGTACAACCTTTAGAATTATCGGTGACTTTAGCGGAAAACGTCTAGAGTGGGATTGTGAGACAACTGAATTCATTAGAAATGAGAAAATTTCAGCAGTACAAATTGAAGGTCCATTTAAGAAATGGCAAATCACAAATGAATTCAAAGCATTAGGAAATAATCTCACTAGAGTAACCATGTCAGTAGATTATGAAATGCCATTTGGTCCATTAGGAGCAATCTTGGATAAAGCAAAATTTGCAAAATCGGCTGAAAAAGGAATGGAAACTGCTCTTTACAACGTTAGAGGTTTACTAGAAGGAAATGGTTCAATTCCAGTTTACATTACACTAGATGCATACCAAAAACTTCTTGCCGAAAAGAAAAAGATGAACGATGTTCCAGTTTCAACTGCACTTACAGCAATTATTGAAAAGTACAATGAAATTGAAGCAAAAACCCAAAACTAAATTTTAATTTATTTTAAAATCTTAAGATTAATAACAACTCTGGGCATATCAATTTTGGTGGGTCTATGGCGCAGCCAGGTAGCGCACCGGACTCTTAATCCGGTTGTCAAGGGTCCGAATCCCTTTAGACCCGCTCTCAATTCTAACGATGATTTAATTGAAAAATAATCTTATACTTTATTGATTAAAAATACTGAAATACTAATTGTAAATTTTGTGTTTTAATTTTAACTCTTTGAGTAAATGCTCTATTTTTTGTGCAGATTTGTCTATGCGATTTAGATAAGCCTTGATTCCATCATCCATCACTCCATCGTATTGAAGTTTGATTAATTCCAATGAATTCTGAATAATCATTAAAGGATCTGCGCACTTTTCAATATCTATTCCATCATCCATTTCTAATACTCTCACTGTTTATCTGATACTTATGTTGTATGTCAAAAGTGTGTCTTAAAAAATACATACTCATACCTATAAGAAATTTTTAGGCCTCAAATATTATGAATGGCTCAGTTGTACTAGTGGATGATAATGATGATCTACTTGAATCCCTCAGTGAATTTCTTCAGATGAAAGGATTCAACATTCTAGGATGCGGTCACAATGGATTAGAAGCAGTTCAATTGTATGAAGAGTATCGACCAGATGTGGTTCTATTAGATCTTTCAATGCCTAATTATGATGGAATTTATGGTCTAGAAAATATCAAAAAAATTAACCCTAATGCCAAAGTCATAATTTTAACCGGACACTATAATGAAAAAAATAGAGAAAAAATCAGACCATTTAACGTATCCAAAATCATGGAAAAACCTTGCTCATTATCACAATTAGATCTTATTTTAAAATCTCTTAGCATGATATAATTTGGATTAATTTTTTTGAGAATAATTCATACGTCAAATTTACCAATAAACAATAAAATTCTGTTTCATGCTTTATTGACAAGACAAAGAGTATCTCTTAGATCTAAGTGATGCTTTTATTAATTTATGGTGAAGCATACTTTTGAATGCTTTAACGTCTATGTCCCTATTTGATGATGGAGGCAATAGTGCATCAACAGCACCTAATGATATTGCATCATTAACAATCTTGGAATTTTCTGTTGCATAATTACTGAGTATAATTGTGGGGTACATTTGAGTATCATTTAATTTTTCAAGAAATGTTATCCCATCCATTTTTGGCATTTCAAGATCTAAAATTATTACATCTGGTTTTTTAAACTGAATATTATCTAATGCCTGTTCTCCATCAAAATATGATCCAATTATTTCACATTCTGAAAATGATTTTATCATATCTTCAATAAAGAGACGCATTGCTCTTGAATCATTAATTATCATAACTTTCATTTTACAATAAACTGATATTATTTTCAAAGATTAGATAATCTTGTGTGATCATTTCTAACACACTGGCATTCTCAAATTATTTGGGAAATTTATTCTTTTGATAGACTCTCAATTGTTTTTTTAATTTCTAGGCGATCAAATGGTTTTCTTATGTATTGAGAAATTCCAATTTTTTCAGCTTCATCTCTAGTATTTTTTTTATCAGATGATGAAACCATCACAATCTTTGCATTTGGATCAATTGACTTTATTTGTTTTGCAGCCTCAATTCCATCCATTTCAGGCATATCGATATCCATAGTGACCAAATCTGGCCTTTTATCCTTGTAAGTTATTAGAGCTTCATTACCATTATTTGCTTGATATATCTCGCCTACTCCAGATGTATTTGAAAAAATTTTTGAAAGCAATGTTCTCATAAATGATGAATCATCTACTATCAATACTTTGTAATTCCTATTGGTTATAGTCATAGTATGATATGATCATCATACCATTATACTATATTAGATTTAGCTGATATTTCAAGAATTATCATGTTAAATTTTTTAAAAAATGACTATAATTTTTAGAATAAGTGGGCCCACGGGGACTCATCTACCATTCTGGGGATAAAAACGGACGCAGATAGGCATAAAATTAAATTCTCTTTTTAATTTGCCACGCAACTATTGTTGGTGCAGCAATACACATTCCAACATTTAGAATAATCAATTTAAAAGAATAATAAAAGTAATAATTTACGAAAATTTAGTTGGCTTTTCTAGGTATAGTTCCATCATCTGTTAATCGTCGAATATTATTTTCTGGTATATTTCTTGCATCCTTATCGAGTATAGTTCTAGAAATTGCAATTACAAGAATATTTTCTGCTGCAATTTGGTATCATTTTGCATTTGTTGCAGTTTCTGTAGCTTTGGTTGGTTTAGGTTCTTCAGGACTTTTAGTGCATTATAGACTAAATAAGATCAAAGAAAACTGGGCAGGAGATCTTACTATTGGATCTTCTATGGGCATTGTAGTTATTCTTCCACTGATACTTTATGTGATGCATTCTCTTGCCTCCCAAGTTGTTTATCTACCACTTTACATGTTACTTTTTGCAATTCCATTCTTTTTTGTAGGAATTATAATTTCTGCCGCGTTTAGTGCCTTTGCAAATGTTGCAGGACGATTATATGCTGCAGATTTGATAGGTGCTTCTTTAGGTGCTATCTTAGTGGTTTTTCTTTTACAAAAGATGGGCGGTGAAGGGACTACACTTGTTGTTGGTTTACTAGCTGCAATTTGCGTAACTATATTCTCTATAGCATCTAAAAATAAAAAGAAGATCTTTTTATCAATTGCATTTATTGTATTTGCATCATCATTAATCTACATTAATGATGTCACTCAAATTTTTTCTATTCCTACTGATCCAACTGCACAAAAAGATATGCCTATATTTCTAAGAGAGAATCCAGGTTCACATATTGTTAAAACAGAATGGAATTCTTTTTCTAGAATTGATGTTGTTGAAGGAATTTCTGGAGATTGTATTTCTGATTTTGTTGCTACTGATCAAAACCCTTCACAATGTGCAGGTGAGGGTTTGGTTGCAAAAATTTTCATTGATGGAGGTGCAGGAACCAACATAATTTCTTGGGATGGAGATGTAAACTCTAGAAAGGAATTATCCTCTTGGATGCAATATCTTCCTTTCACAGCAAAAGAAAATCCCAAAGTATTGATAATTGGTTCTGGAGGTGGACGAGATGTTGTTGCGTCACTTGTTAGTGGAAGTCAAGATGTTACCACAGTAGAAATAAACCCCATAATTTTTGATACTGTCAAAAGCTATGGTGATAAAGCAGGTAATCTGTATACGCATCCATTTGTTAGTGCATATGTAGATGAAGGACGAAGTTTTGTTTCACGTTCAGATGAAAAGTTTGATATTATTTACATTCCATTTGTTGATACTTGGGCATCTGTATCATCTGGCGGTTTAGGCGTATCTGAAAACTTTCTTTACACAATTGAAGGGTTTCAAGAATATTATGATCATTTAGAAGAAGATGGTAAGATAATTACAGTTAGATGGCTAATTGATTCACCGAGATTTGTAACTACATTTGCTGAACTATTACAACAAAATGGTTTTGCAGTTACAGATCTAGAAAAGCATCTGATAATTGTGAGTTCTGATTCTGTTGAGATAGATCCTAGTGTAACAATGACAATTTTTTCAAAATCTCCATTTACAAGTGACGAAACTCAATACATGTATGATTCAATCATTGAAAATGGATACAAGCCAATTCTTGTGCCTAATTTAGTCACATTAGAACCATATCCAGCCTATTTGAATGGCGAAATTACAAATGAAGAGTTCTATTTACTATTTTCAACAAAAGTTCATCCTGTAACTGATGACAGTCCCTTCTTTTTATCATTTGAGAAACCCATTCCCACAATTGTTATGTCTTTAGTTTACGTGAGTTTGATTATTGTTTTGGCATTTATTTTGGGGCCCTTAATTTGGTTAAGAAAACAACATACTGAAAAAACAGATTTGAAAACTTGGAGTGTAGTTTTGTATTTTTCTTCATTAGGATTAGGGTTCATTCTAATTGAACTTGCATTATTACAGAAATTTATTCTACTTTTGGGTAACCCTACAACTACTTTTGCGATATTGCTTTTTACTATTCTTATAGCAAGTGGAGTTGGCAGTCAAATTAGTACTCGTTTAATTCAACACAATACTAGAAACCTGTTATTCATCATAGCAGGAGTACTTGTGATAGGCGTTTCATATGTAATAGTATTGCCTGAAATCATCTATTCTGTAATAGCAGAAGAATTTGAAATTAAAGTAATGATTAGTATTGGTATTCTTTTCCCAATTGGATTATTGATGGGCATGCCATTACCTACAGTAATGAGATTGTTAAAGTCTCATGAACCAACACATGTTCCTTGGATGTGGGCAATAAATGGTTCATTTTCAGTACTTGGTGCAGTTTTATCAGTTGCAATAGGTATTCTGTATGGTTCTTCATATGCAATGATTTTAGGAATATCTATTTACTTTGTGGCATTATGCGTTGTTTTTATGTGGAAAAGACAATCAATAGAATTTACAAAATCACTTTCTGAATAATAAAGAATCTTTATTATTTTAAAATCTCTTTCTAATTCCAACAATTCTTTCAACTTCCTTATCTGAATCACTCTTCGTTTTTGAATTCACAGGGACTCAGCTACCATTTTGGGGATAAATTGAGACGCAGATAGGTGTGAAAATGCTTATCTGAATTGAATTCATGAAATTCTGTTATGGGTTTGTTGGATAGATTTAGTCGTACGTTTGACAAGCATGGATATGACCTAGATGGTTATGACAAAAATGGCTATGACAAAAAAGGATACAACAAAGATGGGTACGATAAGGATGGATACAGCAAAGATGGGTACGATAAGGATGGATACAACAAAAAAGGGTTTAACAAAAAAGGTTATGACAAAAAAGGTTATGACAAAAAAGGATACAAAGACGGGTATGATAAAGATGGATTCGATTTCAAGGGTTACAATAAAGACGGGTTTAACAAAAAAGGATATGATAAAAAAGGATACAACAAAGACGGGTATGATAATCGGGGTTTTTCTATGGATGGAATTAACATCTATACAAAAATTGCTTTTGATAAAGATGGGTTTAACAAAAAAGGATACAACAAAAATGGGTTTAACAAAAAAGGATACGACAAAAAAGGATACGACAAAAAAGGATACGACAAAAATGGGTTTAACAAAAACGGGTTTAACAAAGACGGTTATGGCCTAGACGGTTATAACAAAAAAGGATACAACAAAGACGGGTATGACAAAGACGGGTATGATGAAAATGGATATGATAGTAACGGGTATGATGAAAATGGATACGATGAAAATGGGTATGACAAAGACGGGTATGATGAAAATGGATATGATAATAACGGGTATGATGGCCTAGGATATGATCACCTAGGTTACGACAAAGAAGGATACAACCAAGAAGGATACAACAAATTCAATAAAAAGAAAAATGAAGTACAGTGATTAAAACAAATTTTTGTTAAATTTGAATTACCTAAAAATTTAGATATTCAAGCCAGTGTTTACTGATGCTGTTTTATTTTTGAACGGACATGATTTTCCTTCATGATCTCCATCTTCGCCATCAGGAATAATATCTGAGGTTTGTGCATAGACCGAATTCATTGGAAGTGCTATTGCGAATATTGCAGCTAATGCAAGTATTGAAAACATTGCAACTTTTGAATCCATGTACACAATAGAATGTTTTAACATTTAAAGATACTACCAGTTTGGAATAGGATTCATTTTACTTGATTCTACTTCACGTGGATTCAGCCACAAAATCATCTCAGAAAATATTACTTTATGAAATTCATATGGGCCCACGGGGATTTGAACCCCGGATCTTCGCCGTGTAAGGGCGACGTCATAACCGACCTGGACTATGAGCCCAGAAACCTACCTTGTTAAAATCCATTTAAACTTTGAGACATGGGAGAATCTAGAAATTTGATAAAAAAATAAGAATTTTATGAATGATTGTGATTTTTTTTCTAGTCCTATTGGATTAGGCCATGTAACTCGAGATATTGCAATTGTAAATAATTTCAAAAGCATCTCAACAAATTTTGTTACAGGTAGTGGTGCTGCCAAAATTCTAAAAAATTTACATTTTAAAGTTCAAGATGTATATCATCCACCATCATTTATTGTTGAGAATGGAACTTTGAAAAGTCCAGCAAAATGGCTTTGGAATTATTATAATTATTACAAAGAATGTAAAAATATCTCAGAGAAGATTTTACAAAATGATAATCCAAATATGGTAATCAGTGATGAAGACTTTGCGTCATTGAATGTTGCACAAACAATGAAAATTCCAACAGTGTTGATTACTGATATCTTAGAGACTCATTTCACAAAAGGGTTAGTGTCACTAATTGAGAAAAAAATGAACAAATCAATGAAAGAAATTAGTAAAAAATGTGATCTTGTGATTCTTCCTGAACATGGTGATAATACTGATAACATAAAAAGAGTAGGTCCAATTGTTAGATCTACAAATTTTTCAAGATCTGAACTACGAAAAAAATTCTCATTTGAAGGAAGAACTATTGTTGTATCTATTGGTGGAACCGATGCAGGATTATTTTTAATTGAAAAAGCTATAAAATCTCTTTCAAAAATAAATCAAGACATCAAAGTTTTTCTGGTATCTGGTCCTGCAGTCACTAAAAAATTTGAAAATGTCACAAATTTAGGTTTTGTTGATAATTTACACGAATTAATTTTTGCAGCTGATTTGCTCATTTCACTAGCTGGAAAATCTACAATAGATGAGGCAAATGCATATGGAACACCGGCAATTTTCATTCCAATTAAAGGTCATTTTGAACAAGAAGATAATGCTCGAGAACAAGGATTTTCTTTTGATGATATCAATAGACTGGAAATGCTAATTTTAGAAAAACTTGAAGAAAAGAGAAATTCAGTAAATACTGATGGTGCAAAAGTTGCTTCAGATATTATTGAAAAATTAATCTAGCAATCAAATGCTTAATAGAAGGCCAATGAGTTTTGATAAAATACTATGACTAAACTTGTAGTTGCAAAATTTGGAGGTAGTGCTGTAGGTCCAAATGGTGAATCCATCCCAAAAATTATTCAGCGTATAAATAATTTAAAAAAAGAATCAAAAGTAATTGCAGTTTTTTCTGCACCATTAACTATGGATGATGGAAAAAAACGTTCACTTACTGATGTAATTTTAGAGCAGGGCGAAAATGCACAGAATGGAATAATTCCTTCTTTGGATATTGTAAAATCTACCTATCAAAAAATTCTTGGAATGATAAATTCTGAAAACATAGAAAATTGTGAAAAAATCCTAAACTTGAATTTAGAAAAGGCACAAAAAGCACTTGATGAGGCATTTGGGAACAAAGAATTTGTAGATGAAACACGCTCAAGAGCACTGGCATTTTCTGGCGAGATACTAATGTCTCATGTGATGAATTACATTCTAAAAAGTAATGGTATAAAATCTGATTCGGTAGATTTTGATGATTGGCCAATAATCACAGATAATAACATTGAATCTACTAATTTTATTGCATCTAAATCCCGTGAGAACATGGATAAAATTGCGCAACTTGTAGAACAAAATGAAGTAGTTACTATAGGTGGATTTATTGGAAAAACAATTGAGAATGTTACAACCACTTATGAGCGAGGTGGATCAGATAGGACTGCAGCAGATCTTGGAATTTTATTCCACAAAAAATATGACACCCGTATAGATTTTGAGAAAGACAGTGCAGTAGTTTCTGCAGATCCAAAAATTGTAGAATCTGATCTAAGAGAAGTTTTCCAATTATCCTATAATGAAGCGCGATTGGCAGGAATGTTTGGGATGAAAATTTTAGATCCTATTGCAATAAAAGAGATTGTAGAGAACGGTGTAGATATGCCTATAATTATTACCAATATGAATAATCCAGAAAAAATTACTACCATAAAGAGAGTATTAGATGATCAAAAAGGACATCCAATAAAAATAGTAACTGGAAAAAAAAACTGCGCAATATTTAGAATTGAAACTAGTTCTATTCAAAAATTATTAACATCATTAGAAAAAGACAAACGCTACAGTGAGTTTGTAATATTATCTCCTTTTACAAAAGATGGAATAGAATTCTCTAGAATTTTATTTTTGGATGGAGATTATGTTAAGAGAAATGAAAAATATCTGTTGGCATTTGATTCTCTTGCAACAATAACATACAACAGAGGTGTAATTACACTAATTGGTGATGAGATGTGGCGAGTTCAACAAGTTGCATCAAGGACAAGTGCAAAGATTGGTGATGCAGGATTAAACATATTGAATATGGATGCACAAGAAGAAACTTCACGAATTATTATTGTTGTGGAAGATACAAATGACAACATCAGAAAAGCAATCAAAGCAATTCATCAAGAGATTTCAAAAATTAATTTTATTTAGTGAAAGTGTGGCGTACGGGTTTTTACACCTGTAAGCGCCATCGAGGGTTTGTTCTTGGACCATTATCTAGATTCAGTCCGGGCGTTACCCTAAACACGCGATACTATAAGTTACTCTTTCTAGTATATAGAGCTGATCTATATAGATAATTTACATACGCTCAGAGATGTACCACAATACAATCCCTATTCCCAATATTGCATACCATTTTAGATTTTTTTTATTCATGAAAATATTTGCTGAGCCTAAATCTTCATCTTTGTAGATAGTTAAACGAATTTTTCTCATCTCAAAACCTTGACCCACTAATCCTATTACGAGAAGAATAATTGCTACAAATCCGATGGTCCATTCCATAGCATTATTTGTCAATTATCTGATATTTAGATTCTATATTTACTAAAACTATGAAAAAAAGATAATTCTTTAAATTAGCATTGTTTTTTTCGACTCCTATGAAAGAAGTTGGTAAAATATGGATGAATGGAAAATTAGTACCATTCAAAGATGCCAAAGTACACGTACTAACTCATGCATTACATTATTCTACATCTATCTTTGAGGGAATTCGATGTTATGATACTCCTGGTGGTTCAGCAATATTTCGATTACCTGAACATCTTGATAGATTCTTCAAATCTGCAAAACTATATTCAATGAAAATGCAATTTACAAAAAAAGAAATTTTAGATGCAATAATTAAAACTGTCAAAGCTAGCGGACTTAAAGAATCATACATTAGACCACTAGCATATTATGGATATGGGACAATGGGTTTGACTCCTACTGAGAATAAAGTAGATGTCTCTATTGCATGTTGGGAATGGAAGATGGGTGAATCAAAAGCTGGTAAATTCTCTGGAGCAAAATGTAAAATGTCAAGCTGGATGAAAATTGATTCAAGATCTCAACCCATGCAAGCAAAAGCTGCATCAAACTATGCTAATGCTGCACTTGCAAGAATGGAAGCATTAGAGAATGGATACGATGAAGCAATAATGCTAAATTCACATGGTAAAGTTGCAGAAGGAAGTGCTGAAAACATATTTGTTGTAAAAGATGATATCATTCAAACACCTCCGCTTTCAGCAGGTGGATTGGAAGGAATTACTAGAGATAGTATTATTCAAATTATTGAAGAAAATAGTGGATTTGTAATTGAGCGAGATCTTGAAAGAGATGATCTTTATACCGCTGATGAAATTTTTATGACAGGTACTGCTGCTGAAGTAAAATCCGTGACTCAGGTTGATCAAGTAAAGATTGGAAACGGTAAGATGGGCAACATCACAAAAGCACTTCAAAAATCTTTTTCTGATGTGGTAATGGGAAAAGATGAAAGATTCTTGCCATGGTTGACATTTATCTAATTTTCCACGAAGTTTTTTACCTGCAAAATTGATTATACATTATGGATTCATGTACACCAGGTGAAACTCATGATATTTGCTGGTTTTGTAGAAAAGGACGTCATGAAGATTGCATGAAAGAAATCCCAACACAAGGTAGGTCAGATGGACCACATGATTGTACTTTTGACACAAAACTAATTCCTTGTAAATGTCAGCACTGAATAATTAATATCAAATACTGCTTTGTATGAATAATTTTATGAGTTACAACAAGGAATTTTGGGACAAATATGCTAATGAGAATGAAGCAAGATACAATGAAGAATTTGCAAAATTCACTCGAGATTTGGCTACATCCTTACACTGCACCAGTATACTGGAGATAGGTTGTGGAACTGGAATAGACTTGAGATTATTTTCAAATGACTTTCAAATTAATGGAGTTGATCTTAATGATAATGCCCTAGAGATTGCAAAAGAAAAGATACCTTTTGCAAATTTTAAAAAATCAAGTATTATTGATTTGCCCTTTGAGGATTCTTCAATTGATTTTATTTTCACACATCAATTATTGAATTATTTAGATGATGACACATTAGATAAAGGAATTGCAGAAATGTATAGGGTTACTGGAAAATATATTATGAATTGTGAAAAATTTGAAGAAACAGAAAAACAGATAGATGAAAATCATAAATTTCGAAATGTCTACAAAAGATGGATAAACTACAATGTACGTATTGTAAGTAACGTGGATATGCATGAAGACATAGATCCTGATAAATCTAGATTTACCCTACTAAAGAAATTATGAATCATTTCTAATTTTAGAAATTTTTTTAATTATCTTGGAATCATTATAGTAAATGTTGTAGGGTTGTTTTTCACAGAAATTTTACCTAGATGTTGTTCTACTATATTTTTACAACTAGCCAATCCTAAACCAGTTCCTTTTTGTTTAGTTGTGAATAGAGGTTCAAATACCTTGTCAATATTTTCATTTGATATTCCTTCTCCAGAGTCAATGAATTCGATTATAATGAATTCATTATTTTCAAATGATTTTATCTCAATATTGCCCCCATTTGAAATTTCTTGAATTGCATTTACAATAAGATTAATTACAACAGCTTCTAGTTTTACTGGATCGCACTTTATTTGTAAATCATTTTCAATAAATTTTAATTTTATATTGTCTGGTACGTTAATTTTCTCTATGCAATTTTGTATCAGTTCTGATAAAGATACTGATATTAATTTTAATGGAGAACTTCTTACATAACCCAAGACGTCATCTACCTGATGAGAGATTCTATCAATACTCTTCTTAATCAAATCTAATCGTTCCATTACTTTAACATCAGAAATTTTTGTATCACTGTTACTCTGATTTATCAAATCTACAGACATTTTCATTACTGACAATGGGTTTCTCATGTCATGTGCTAGACGACCTGATAACTCCCCTATCGTAGAAAGGCGTTCAGATTTTAATAGTTCTTGAGTTTTTACCTCTACCAGATGTTCTAGATTATTTTTTTGTTTTTCCAATTCATCAGTTCTAATTTCGACTAATTTTGATAGATTCTTGTTGATAACTAAAACAATAATTATAAAAACTGCAAGCATTGTGAGCACTCCAAATAATAGATTTTGTGCAGAAACACTCTGATTTGTTTGAATGTAGATTGCACTAATTACTGATGTAATGGTTACCAAAGATACTATAGTCAAAGTTAATGGAATTCCGTACTGCTTGATTGATTCATATTTTATATTTTCAGAAAAAAATGAAGATTGCTTTTCATCATTTGATGAACTTATAATTTTTAAACGGGTGTAGAGCGCAAAAATTAATACAATGTAACTAAAGTTGTACATCAAATCAACTGGATGTCCGTCATAGTATGAATCATCTAAAGTAGAAAAAAGAAAAAATGTATCTGAGATTGAATATATTATTATTCCAAATAATAATAAAATCCAAAAAAAGTTTGCACCTTTTTTAGAAAGAAATAAAATTCCAATTATCGCTGGAATCATTTCAAATGATGTTAATATTGGATATGAAAGTGCAATTAGTACTGCAAAAACTTCTTTTTCTGATATATCGTCATATGTAAAAAAAAGTGAAGGAATCAAAAATGAAAAAGATAACACAATTGCAAATAACCAAACTTTTTTGCTAACTGATTTTATTATTGGTTTTATTGAAATAAATAAAAATATTGTAAATAATGGATATGATAAAAAATAAAAAATATCAGCTTCTGATGGAAATGGTTCTCCTTCCCAAATAAAATCATAAGCTTGCCAAATTTGTTCAGCTATGAACCATGATGTTGCACCTAATGCAAAAAAGAAAAATGCTTTTGCCTGAAAGTGTTTTTGTCTAAATAACTTTATTGTAAGAACGGATGAATAAAAAGTTAGGATTCCTGGAAGAATAACATACACTGGAATTGAAATCCACCCAAATTGTTCATCATTAAGAAATGTTCTTAATTGATAGATGATGCTAATTGCTACTAAAGTTAAAATTAAAAAAATTAGAACCTGTTTATGATTTACACTTGATTTTGATAAAATACTATTACTGCTCAACGATTAGCCTCCCGAATCACCTATTTTGAGAATGTATAAAGATGTATTTTGTATATGCTGATAGTTTTAGGCTTAATTTTTTAAAAAAATATTCTAGTATGTATAAATTGTGACAAACGTAGTCTTTAATAGTAAAGTATGAGTATATGATGTATCATGAACAGTGTTATTCTGTTAGTTGAAGATGATAAAGACCTAATCTCTATCTATAAAGAAATTCTAGAATTACATGGATTTGAACTTCAGACAGCAGTTAATGGAAAAGAAGCAATTGAAAAATTCAAAAATGTAAATCCATCTTTAGTAATAATGGATGGTGATATGCCCATACTTGATGGATATGAAGCATTTAAACAAATCAAAGAGATTGATAAAAATGCTAAAGTTGTGATGGTAACTGGTTATTCACAACTTGATCCAAAAAATCAAGAAGCTGTAAAGGAAGGATTAATCAAAATAGTTTCAAAACCATTAGGTGTGGATGAATTAATTGCTCTTGCACAACAATATACTGAAGCAAAAATAAAGCCATAATTTTTCAAAATTTAAACAACGAGAAATTCTTGGGAAATATGTAAATCTAGGAATGATTTCTATAACATGGATTGTTTTCCAAACCTATCACTCTATTACGCAGAACAAGGGATTATCGTTATGAATAATACTTCAAAATAATATTTAACCATGAACAATGTTTTTGTCTGATGCTAACACTTTGAACTATTTTCTAAAAAGCATCCAAATTCTGGAACCAACAAATATCCCAACTGCACATATTATTAGTACAATCATAATTGCCTGTCCTACATCTTCCATGTTTCTTTTAGTATCAAGCAGTTCTTAAAGTATGATGTACTGAGATCTATATGGAAAATACGGATGTACGAGAGGCTTCAATTAAAGATATTCCTATTATTCTTGGATTGCTTTATGAACTTGGTCGTCCAAAACCCCAAAAAGACTCAGATGTTGATTCTTTTAGAAAACTAGTAAAAAAACACATTGATGATGATGATAAAAAAATTCTTCTTGTGCAACTTAATGATACTGAAATAATTGCAATGGTAAGTATGATTTTTATGCAAAGACTCAATCAAAATTCTTTAGAATTATATATTCCGGAATTGATTGTACGTGAAAAATTTCAGCATAAGGGAGTAGGCAAAAAACTAATCAACTATTGCATATCTATTGGAAAAGAGAAAAAATGTCATAGAATTAGGCTTGAATCCGGCAATCAACGAAATGAATCACACCAGTTTTATAAAAAATTAGGCTTTGATCAATCTGGCCTTTCATTTACCCTTTCTTTGAATTAGAATATTTGGTTTTCAATATGGAAAAACACTGGATTCATTCATCCTATCTTACAACAATTTTTACTTTGAAGACCTCTTGTAATCCAAAAAATGGAGAAAATCAAAACTCCTACTGAAATAAATTTTAATTCTAATCCTTGCATTGGAAATAATGATAATCCTCCTACTGCCCCCAAAATTACAGCTAGTGGAGCGGTACATGCAGGACATCCTGGAGTAAATGCTGCAAAGGCCCCTCCTAAGACAGCTGATGAATTACCTTTGATGGAATTCACCATCTTCATTCTTTTAATCTTAAAAGCCATCATTGCAAAATTGATCCCAGCCAAAGCTGAAATGATTACTGTTAATACAACTGTTGTAATGATATAAGATGGCATTAATTCCATTGTAGTCTCTAAATGAGATACTAGCATTGACATTGTCAAAAAATAATAGATTATTCCCAATCCAAGACCACTAATTATGGCTATTGTAGCATATCTTCTTGTTGTAAGAACATTTGAAATTAACTGTAATTTGCTTACCAAGTAGGATAATTCACAATTCATCATATTTTAACTATATACAACCAAAGATTCTTAGCCACAAAAGAATGAGAAAACCTATGACTGATTTCACTTTTGAAGAAAAAATTATCCTTGTTCAATATGCAATTAAAAAATTTGAAAATGAGGAAATAGTCCTTGAAAAATTAAAAAATATCTTATCTGAAAAAGACATTCAAAGAAATATCGATACTCTTATTGGAACTCAAAAAGTAAGGAGAATCGGTCCAGAAAATATTCAAAATAACGAGAGTCATACCGAACTTCCTGAACTTCCAGAAAACCTTAAATCCATAATTGAAAATCTTTAATCTAAAAATTCTTAAATCACTCCAATTCTAGATTTATTATGAAAAAATTCATTTTATTTTCAAGCATTTTGACTTTAACAATTCTTTTGTCTTTTTCTTTCGATCCAGCTTTTGCTCATCCACATCCAGGAAATATTTTGATCAATAATCACACTCATGAACCATTTATAGAGATTATTCCAATTAATTCAATGATTGGACTTGAAAAATCAACTGTTTTCTTCCATGCTCCTTCAGGAAATACATTACCATGGGGATTTGTTGAAGGAACAGTTACAAATCATGTTGAAGGATATCCTGTGATAATTCAAATCTTCAAAAATAATGATGCTGTTCACTTTGCCCAAACCGATATTGGAGAAGATGGTGTTTACGAATACAAATTTAGAATACTAAATTCTGACAAACATCATACAACCAAAATATTTGAAGGGGATTATTCAGTAAAGATATTCAAAGTTGTCTATCTTAATCAAGAAAATCTAATTTAGAATCCGCGCAGACCTTGTGGACGCATAATTTCTGGATGCTGCTTCATCCATTCTACTTTCTCTATCATCTCTTTCTTGTCTTGAGGAAAAGTACCCTTGATTGTATATGCATTTGAACCGTGATTTGCTCTAAAAACAATCTCATCTTTTGTATCAATTTGACTTAGCAGATCATGAAGTTCCTCTAATGATTCATCATCATTAATTCTGACAAATTCCCCATTATACTTGTCAAGAAATTCTTGTTTGATTCCATTTTCTAAATAGAGAGTCAGCGCCCCTACATAATTTGGAGAACATGCGCTTATAACTTCAGCAGTCCCCTTGATGTGCTCTTTTGAATATTTTTTCCCTCCTAATCCCAAAATCACCATACATGACATAATGTATCCTGCTTCTTTTGCTTTGTTAACAGACTTGATGATTGTTTTTCCAATGGCTCCTTTTGTTACTTTTTTTAAAACAATATCTGAACCACTTTCTATTCCTAAATAAAACATGTCTAAACCTGCTTCATTCATCTTCTTTAATTCTTCAGATGATTTTTTTAGAATATTCATTGGCATTGCATAACATGAAATTCTTTCAAGATTTGCAAATTTTTCTTTAATGTACTTTACAATTTTTATCATATATTCAGAATCAAGATTTAATGCATCTCCATCTGCAAGAAAAACTCGTTTAGTTTCTGGAAGATAATTTGCCATCATGTCAATTTCAGCTTTAACATCATCCCATGGTCTTTCTGAATATTCTTTTGATCTATACATATCACAAAATGAGCATTCATTAAACGAACAACCTAATGTCACCTGAAAAATTAATGATCTAGCTTCTGATGGAGGTCTGTATAGTGGTGCATCATAATTTAACATCATATCTTTCAAAGAAATTTGTTTTATTCTGTTTTTATACTTTATACTTTCTTTCAACCCCAAAATACCTTTTAGTAGTAATTCAAAAGAATTTCATATCTAATGGCAAATGATCCTGATGCAAAAAGACTCCTTTGGTTTGTTTTTGCAGGTTCACGTGGGGGATTAAATAGATTAAAAATTATTTCAAAATTAAATGAAAAACCATTCAATACTAATCAACTAGCTAAAGAGATGAAATTAGACTACAAAGCCATTCAGCATCACATCAGAGTTCTTGAAAAGAATAACATGGTTACCAAAGTTGGGGAAAAATATGGTGTTGCATACTTTATCTCTAACTTTCTTGAAGTAAATATGGCGACATTTGAAGAAATTGAAGCAAAATTGGACAAAAGTAAATAAAAGCTCTAAAGGTGTTTTTGACTAAATGGAAACTACTTCTCTAATCTTATCTATTGTTTCAATTGCCAATATGGGAATATTGGGAATTTTGATTGCAATATTTGGAAATATGTACACAAAAACACGTGCACAACTTCCATTAGGAATGATTGTTGTTGCAGGTATGTTGTTTTTACATAATGTTATTGGATCTCTTGCATATTTCTCAATGGAAGAAATTTTTTCTCATGAAATATTCCCATACATGTTAGGAGTGGGAATTGCAGAGCTAGCGGGATTGTTAATTTTCCTTAAGATTACTTTAGATTGAGTTTAATTGTAACAAACAGAACCAAAAAATATGTTACAAGAATATCTGAAGCTTAACAAAAATATTCTAATTGCATTTGCAGCATCAATCATCATTTCTGCATTAATTGCACAAATTTTATCTGAACAAACAGATTATCTAAATACAACTTATACCACAATTGTCGATTATGTGATTTTTTTCTCAGTTTTTAGCGGATTATTTTATTTTGAAAATAGAAAAAAATATCGGTTGGTATCTGGTGACACTGATACTGTAAAACTAAAGGCAGATCTAAAAAAATTAGTTACGTCTTTAGGAATAGCAGAAATTGTATATACCGTTGTTCGATGGGTTTTACAGTTTTATTTTTTGACAATTAACTATGATCCGTATTTGGCATCAATTGCATCACAAGGAATATCAACAATAATTTACATGGTAGTAGTTAATCTTAGTGTGAAGATTACGAGGTTATACAAAGATGGGAATTAGTGTTTATGTAGATGGTTCTGGAGGTCCAAATAGTGGTTTTGGATTTTTTGTAAAAGAAACAGGAGAATCATTTTATGAAAAAAAACCAGAGATTACAAACAATCAAGCTGAATACATGGCAATAATTTCTGCGTTAAACAAATTTGTTAATTCTAATGATAAAATTATAATTTACAGTGATTCTAAAAATACTGTAAATCAACTCAATCATGAATTTGCAATAAATAATGAACAGCTTCGAGATCTAGCACGTGAAGCTTGGAATGTAATGGGTAGATTTTCAAATCTTTCAATTATTTGGATTCCTAGAAAAGAGAATCTGGCAGGAAAGATGTTGGGAAGCTAAAAAAATAGAGATCAGAATTTTCTATGAATAACTTTATTATACAAAATCCTTAGATTCAATTTATCATGACAGATTCTGTAATTTTATCTCCCAAATCAATTGCTGTCATAGGAGCATCTGATAAAAGAGGAAGTGTTGGTGCTACAATTACATCTAATATTATGAATGGTTTCAAAGGTTCAGTTTATCCTATTAGCCCATCACGGGAAACTGTATTTTACAAAAAAGCATACAAGAGCGTTTTGGATGTTCCAAAACCAATTGATCTTGCAGTTGTTGTAATTAAAAATACACTAGTTGCACCTGTCTTAGAAGAATGTGGTAAAAAGAAAATCAAAGGAGTAATTATCATCACTGCAGGTTTCAAAGAAGTTGATGAAGAAGGCGCAAAACGTGAACAAGAACTAAAAGATATCGCTAAAAAATACAACATTCATGTAATTGGACCAAACTGTCTTGGTGTAATGAATCTTGATCCAAAAACAATGATGAATTCTACATTCCTTAAGGTTACACCAAAGTCTGGAAAAATTGCACTTGTATCTCAAAGTGGTGCAATATGTGCAGCACTAGTTGAAGATGCTAGTGCACAAGGAATAGGTTTCTCAGCAGTTGTAAGTCTTGGAAATAAAGCTGTAATGAGCGAAGTTGATGTTCTAAAGATTCTTGCAAATCATAAACAAACCAAAGTAATCGTAATGTATCTTGAAGACATGGGTGATGGTCAAGAATTTCTTAAAGTTTGTAAAAATATTACTAAAAAACTCAAAAAACCAGTTCTTGTGCTCAAATCAGGACGTAGTCCAGAGGGTGCAAAGGCTGCTATGTCTCATACTGGTGCTTTGATGGGTTCAGATGAAATCTATGATGCATTACTAAAACAATCTGGCGCAATCCGAGTTGATACTATGGAAGAACTATTTGATTATGCAACTGCATTTTCAAAACAACCATTACCAACAGGTGGTGATCTGGTTATTGTATCAAATGCTGGCGGTCCTGCAATAATATCAACTGATGCATGTTCAAAAATGAAAATTAAAATGGCAGATATTACTAGTGTCCGAAAAAAAATTGACGAAGTTATTCCACCATGGGGAAGTTCAAGAAATCCTGTTGATATTGTAGGTGATGCTGATTTTAATAGATTCCATAATGTTTTAGATAGAGTACTAAAGCATCCAAAAGTTGCCTCTGTAATTTCTATGTGTACACCATCTGGAACTCTCAACTATGATAAACTTGCCGAAGTAATTGTTGAAATGTCAAAGAAATACAAAAAAACAATGCTCGCAAGTCTGATGGGACTAGATGAAGGAATTACAAACAGGGAAATTTTAGCTGATGGAAATGTTCCATACTATACATATGCAGAAGGTGCAATTAGAACACTTTCTGCAATGATAAGATTTTCTAATTGGATTAAATCTCCAAATGGAAAAATTACTAAATTCAAAGTAAACAAAGCAAAAGCAAAAAAGATCTTCGATAAAGTCAAAAAAGAAAAGAGACCTAATCTTCTTGAAGAAGAAGGACAGGAAGTACTCAAAGCATATGGGTTACCATTACCTCAAAGTGCACTTGCAAAAAATGAAGCAGAAGCAATTAAGATTGCAAAGAAGATTGGTTATCCTGTTGTGATGAAAATTGCATCCCCTCAGATTATTCATAAATCTGATGCAGGTGGTGTTAAAGTAAATCTTACAAATGACACTGAGATCAAAGATGCATTCAAAACAATTATCAAAAATGCTAAAAAATACAACAAGAACGCAGAGATTAAAGGAGTTTTGATTGTAGAGATGGTAAAAGGTGGTAAGGAATTAATCATTGGTTCAAAACTTGAACCTGGTTTTGGTCCAGTTATTATGCTTGGAATGGGTGGAATCTATGTAGAAGTTCTAAAAGATGTTACATTCAAACTTGCACCAGTTACTGATATTGAAGCTGATGACATGATAGCCTCAATTAAAACTCAAAAACTTCTTCAAGGTGTTAGAGGTGAGAAACCATCTGATATTGCAAAACTCTCTGAATGCATTCAGAGATTATCACAACTTGTTTCTGACTTTAAAGAAATTAAAGAATTAGACATGAATCCAGTACTTGTTATGGAAAAGGGTAAGGGATGTCGAATTCTTGATGTCCGAATTGGACTCTGATCGCATTTCATTCCTATATCTAATTCATGCGTTTTTAGAATATTTATACAACATCGAAACTAATATTGTTAGATGGCTAACGTTTTGAAGACGATTAGAACAGGCGATGATTATATTGAAAGTCTCAGAGGTAGGGATCTTACTATTTACCTCTTTGGAGAACTTGTAAAAGAACCAGTAGACCATCCAATGATTAGACCATCAATAAATGCAGTTGCTGAAACTTATGATCTTGCAGTTAGAGAGGAAGAACTAGCTTCTGCAAATTCATCCCTTACTGGATTAAAGGTTAACAGATTTTTACACATTGCAGAAAGTGCTCAAGATTTAGTGTTGCAAAATAAAATGCAAAGAAAACTAGGACAGAATACAGGAACATGTTTCCAGAGGTGTGTTGGAATGGATGCATTGAATTCTTTACACTCTACTACATTTGAGATTGATGAGAAACACGGAACAGATTATCATAAAAAATTTTTAGAATTTGTAAAGATGGTTCAAAAAGAAAATCTTGTTATCGGTGGGGCAATGACTGATCCTAAAGGTGATAGAAGCAAAGGACCTGCAGAACAAGATGATCCAGATCTGTTTACAAGAATTGTAGATAAAGATGAGAAAGGAATCTATGTTTCTGGTGCAAAAGCTCATCAAACGGGTTGTATCAATTCACATTGGATTATTTTAATGCCAACAGTTAGACTAACAGAAAATGATAAAGACTGGGCAATTGTTGGAGCAATTCCAGCTGATGCAAAAGGTGTTACTTACATCTATGGTAGACAGTCATGTGACACTAGAAGTATGGAGGAAGGTGATATTGATGATGGTAATGCAAAATATGGTGGACAAGAGGCATTAATCATTTTAGACCGGGTGTTTATTCCATGGGATAAAGTTTTCATGAATGGCGAATATGAATTTGCGTCAATGCTCATAGAGCGTTTTACTTGTTATCATAGACGAAGTTATGTCTGTAAAACAGGCCTTGGTGATGTACTAATTGGTGCAGCAGCAACTATTGCTGATTACAATGGAGTTCCAAAGGTATCCCATATCAAAGACAAAATAATTGAGATGACTCATCTAAATGAAACAATATTTGCTGCAGGACTTGCATCTTCTCACCAAGGACATAAGATGAAATCTGGTGTTTATCTTAATGATGATATGCTTGCTCAAGTTTGTAAGCATAATGTAACTCGTTTCCCATATGAGATTAGTAGACTTGCACAAGATATTGCTGGAGGACTGGTAGTAACTCTTCCATCTGAAAAAGATTTTCGACATCCAGTAGCAGGACCTCTATTGAAAAAATATTTGGCAGGTCGCAAGGGCGTTGATATTGAAAATAGAATGAGAATATTAAGATTAATTGAAAACATGACTCTTGGTAGGAATGCAGTTGGATATCTTACCGAGTCCATGCATGGTGCAGGTTCTCCACAAGCACAAAGAATTCAAATTCAAAGACAAATGCAAGTAGGATACAAAAAGAATCTTGCAAAACATTTGGCTGGCATTACAAATGATGTTGAAGAACCACATGAACCATCTGATTACTTTAAGCGAGTTTTCAAAACTAAAGAATCTGTTCTTTAAATTATTCCCAATTCAATTTAACAAGTAGATATTCAAGCCTAGATTTTTTACTAATTCATAAATGATTCTACTATTGAAACTAATAATTTCTGAGTATCCTTTTTTAGTAAATTTCTCGTAATAACATCACCATGCAAGCAGGACGATCTATTGCTTGAATCTAAAAAAGCATATGTGAACCTGTTTGCCTGATTTTTAGCCGAACTTATCTATTTCTTTTTTACATCAGTTTTTTTATCATCAACTGATTCTTCGATGGATTCATCTATGCCTTCCATTTCTTTTTTCATTTCTTCCATTTTTTCTAAATATTCAGAATCCTCCGAGTTTCCTAATTCATCAATTTCTTTAGATTTTTCTGTATGCTCAGAATATTCAGAATCTTTTTCTATTTTATCAATATCTGATAACTCTTCTATATTTTCAGCGTTTTCAGAATTAAGCGGATCAGAAAGTGGTAGTTCTTTTTCACTTTTCTTCTTTGCCATCTGTTTTACAACCATTATTCCTATCACAACTGCAATAATGACATAGTTGATTGGTGGTTTTAGTAACTGTGTAACATATCCGACCTGAGGAACTACATGTGCTACTTTGCCTATGTATTCCTCTTCAGTAATTGGAAAATCAGTTCCTGGAATTGATGCAGGATTTGCATCACCTTTTGTTCTAATTGTTTTTGGATCATCATCAATTATTGATGCTACTCTATGCACAATTACTCTATTATGATCAGATGGCCGATTAAAAACAATAATATCTCCAACTTCAATATCTTCAAAAGGTTCATGTCCTTGTACTACTAGTACATCATAAACTTCTAAAACAGGAATCATACTTCCACTTGCAACTACATAAAATGGATTTTGGGTTCCAAAAGCAACTTGTAATCCTATCCAAATAACTAAAACTCCAACGCCTACAATGACAATATCTTTGATAACACCTTTGGAGATGGATTTTTTTGCCAATTACATTATCGCCTTAGTGTCATTGATTAAATTTGCTAACTAAATCTTGGTTCCACACTCTTCACAGAATTTGGAACCTTCTTTATTTCCAAATCCACAATTTGAGCATTTTCCAGGTTGAGATGTATCTTCTGGATTTCCTAAAAGAATTACTTCGCCAACCTTTTTGATATTACTCCATGGAATACTACCTTCAGAACCATCATTTTTAGTAATTACTAAAACCATTGATTGTGTAGAATCAATTCCAACTTGTTTTGCTATTCCAATCTTGTTTGCATTTTCATCATATACACCTCTTCCTTCAATTGAACTAACTGATGTTGCTGGACCTGGTTGTGTAACTGTTTCTTGTGGGGTTTGTACCGTAGGTTCTACTGTAGGTTGTACAACTTGTTGGGGTGCACTTTCAACTGAAGGTTCTAATGGTTTTGCAACTCCTACATCTCCAGCTTCATCTTGTTTTCTAAATTCTCTATATTCCGCAATTGATGCATTACATGAATTACAAATGTATTGACCTTTTTCATATAGTATAAGATTTTCAGCAACTTCTTCATTGGGATTTTCAAATTCTATTTTTGGAGAACCCTCAAATTCTTTTTCACAAGTATTGCAAAAATGTTTAGTGATTCTTTCAGCTTCTAGTCTTCCAATTGGTGCTAAAAATAGATCTGGGCCGCCTAGATTGCCTTTCATCTGTTGTTCATCTGTAACTGTGGCCATAACATAGCCTCCAGAACCCCGTAATTTCTTTAATCTAAGCTCCGAACTCATGTCTGGGTTTTGTCAAAACGTCATTTAAGTATATATGAAATTTTATTGTACAACAAAAAATATGGTGTTAATTCTGGTGAACATTTTTAGGTACGTTTAACTCAATATTATTACAATGGGAATTACTCAAATTTCAGATGCAAAGTCGTGGGAAGTCGATGTGATAAATTCTGACGTTCCTGTATTTGTAGACTTTTGGGCCGAATGGTGTGGTCCATGTAGAATGGTAGGTCCAGTAGTTGAAGAATTGGCTAATGACTATGATGGCAAAGTAAAATTTGTCAAGGTTAATGTTGATGAAGCCAATGAATTGGCATCTAAATACAATGTCTTTAGTATTCCAACCTTAATCCTCCTTAACAAAGGCGAAATAGTTAGCCAACAAGTAGGTGCAGCTTCAAAAGAATCATACAAAAATATGATTGATAGAGCACTTGCATAAACTCAAACACGTTTTCCTCTTTTTTGATCCTAAAGTAATTAATATTCCAAAACTTTAGTGAGAATATGTCATTTGGTGAAGTAGATACACTAAACATGTTATTTGATAAACTACAGAGTTTGTTTGATGAATCTCAAGGCTACTATGAATCTTTTCTAGATACAAATAACATGTACAAAAAAGGTCAGCTTAGTGACAAAGAATTCTTCCAAAAATTAGGTGATTATACAGTAGCATATTCTGCATTAGAATTTCTTGCAATCAAAGTAATATTTGAAATGAAAAAATCAATGGGTTCTGGTTCTGGAAATACCCAGTCTCCTGGTTTGATGCCTGGAATGGCTAATCCTGGAATGATGGCAGGAGGAATGGGTGCACCACCTAGAGCCGGAACTGCACAAAATCCAGTTGGTGGCGGTCCGCCAGGAATTGTTTCTGCACAAGAAGCATTTGGAGATGTTGGAACTTTACCATCTCCTGATCCAGCTTTGGTGCCTAGACAAACTGCTCCACAAACTAATGCTGATGGATGCACTTCATGTGGTGCTGCATTAAGAGCCAATGCAAAATTTTGTACAAAATGTGGCGCTAAAGCATAAAATTATTTAAAAAATTTTTAATTATTTTATTGTGTTGTACCACATTCAGGACAAAACTTTGCAGTAGCAGATAAACTCGATCCGCATTCTGAGCAAAACTTCCCATCTGTCTGTACTTCATTGAATGCATTTCCTACAACTGCTGAACTTCTGACAGCTCCTGATGGTTCATATTTATCATCATCAATTAAGACTGGTTGAAAATCCTGTTCTATCAAATAAGTCATCATTCTTGGAATTCCTTCTCCCTCATTTTTTGGATCTGGTACTGAATCGCCTAACCAAAATGCAAATCTCATTAGAGTTAATTCGGGTGTAGAGAATGCTAAAGTATGTTTTGACATGTAATCTTGTGCAGCTTTTTTGCCGTCAAAAACTTCCATGAATATTATATTTTTTATTTATGTATAATAGTTTCTGGAATAGTATTCATTCGAAATGTTTTAACTTAATGGATAGCTATTATGTTTGGGTTAAGGGGCATGGGAAAATGTGATTTTAAAGAAAAGCTAATTGTGATCGGATTTCTTGTAGGAATATTTTTGCCTCTAAGATTGATTTTTGTAGAATATGTATCTGATTATTGGCTAGGCAATTTTGGTCTAATTTCTGGATTAGGTATTTTGATACTTATTTTAGCCAGAAAAGAAAGATTGGGAAAAATTGGAAGTATTTTAGAAAAGCAAATGAAAAAGACCATTTTTGGAAAGACTGGAAAATTTGTAATTGGAATATCTGTTCTCTCATTACTTTATTTCGGCAGTTCAATATTTTTCATGGAGAGAGGAGAATCTATTTTTTCTGAGGACAAGGCAATGTTTTATGATGCTATAATTTCAAACAATGATTTAAACCAAATTAATCCAAATAATCTAAAAAATATCCATATTGTATATGATTCTGAGAACAGAATATACTCTACATTTGATTATGCATTTTCAATTACATATGCTATAATGAATGAGTTTTCTGGTGGATGGTTAGAACACTTGTATTTCATTTTACTTGTAGAGCAAGTTGAAATTTTAGGAATTTTCCTCTTTTGCCGTATTTATTCTAGACCAATTATTTCAATCCATGCACAGTTTTCAGATTAATCAAACACCATACTAAGTGTAATAATTTTGTAGAAAATTTGTGAGAATCTATATTCCAATTAGACCTTCAAGAAAAAATATTTCTGAAGATGCTGATTATGACCTAGATGAATGGTAATTAAATTTAAAATAAAATTATAGTTGCATTACTTTGAAAAGTTATGGTGGACCGGGAGAGAATCGAACCCTCGACATCCTCGTTGCGAACGAGGCATTATACCCCTAAATCACCGGCCCAATGAACTATCTCTTAGAGTTGTGCTTTTATTCATTTTCTCAACGCATAATAGACTGCAAGCATAATGTTCTCATATGACGTATGACACTGTGATTATTGATTCACACGTTATTCTTCCTCAAGGAATGGTTGACAAAAATATAATCATTGATGAAGGAAAAATAATTGGTTTAACACATGATACTCCTGCATGTGATAATAAAATCAATGGAAATGGATTGATTTCTGTCCCGGGCCCAATTGATACTCATGTTCACTATGGTGTCTATTCTCCAATTAATGAAGCAGCAAAAACTGAATCTCATGCAGCAGCAATTGGTGGAATTACAACTATGATGAGGATGCTACGATTAGGAGATCCATTTACAAAATCATTGCAAGCTCAACTCAATGCGGCATCAAAGTATCATTATGTAGATTATGCTATTCATGCTTCAATTTTTACTAAAACTCAAATCAATGAGATGAATTTTTGTGTTGATAAAGGAATCACATCTTTTAAGATTTACATGAATCTGGGTGGTGAAATTGGTCATGTTTACATGGATATGCCCCCTGATTCGTTTGATCTTGTATCTGCCCAAGTAGATGTAACTGATGAAATAGTTGAACAGACAGTAAAGAATGCAGCGTCCCTTGGTTGTCCAGTATTAGTTCATGCTGAAGATTACGAGTCATGTGGTTGTGGAATAAAGACTGCAAAAGAGAAAAAACAAGATGGATTGCATGCCTGGTCTGAAAGTCGCTCACCTGAATTTGAGGCAAAAGCAATCAAGACAGTATCTAAATTTGGACGGGATTACAATTGTGTGATTTACTTTGTGCATATTGGCTCTGAGAGAGCTTTGGCACAAATTGAAGAAGAAAGAAAACTAGGAACTAAAATTTTTGTTGAAACTTGTCCTCACTATCTTACCCTATCTTATGAGAAACAACAGGGGTATTTAGCTAAAGTAATGCCTCCAATTAGAACAGAAAAAGACTCCAAAGCTGTATGGGATGCTTTAGCAAACAATTTGATAAACACAATTGGTACAGATCATGTTGCAAATCAATTAAAACTTAAACTTGGTGGAGATGATGTATGGGGGGCACTTGCAGGTTTTCCAGGAATTGGAACTGCACTTCCAATACTACTCAATGATGGAGTAAATCAAAATAGAATATCTTTAGAACAATTTGTAAAATTTACTAGCCAAAACGCTGCTCAAATCTTTGGAATGTATCCACAAAAAGGAACTCTGGAAAAGAATTCAGATGCAGACATTACTATGATAGATTTAAAAAAAGAAAAAAAGGTTACATCAGATTTGTTTGGGGGATTTTCTGATTATATTGTATATGAGGGAAAAAATCTAAAAGGCTGGCCTGTAAAAACACTTGTGCGAGGTGAAGTCATTACTGATAACTTTGAAGTCATCGGTAAACTTGGACATGGCAAACTAGTAGATAGAAAAATTACTTAAAATTTAATTCAGGATTTTATATTTAATATTGTGCGATTACTTTTTATGAATAAAAATTGAATTTATTCTATTGAATTTTTATTTTATTTTTTTACTTTTGATTGTTCTTGGCATTTCTATAGTATCTATTGAAAATTCTTTTGCCCAAAATATGTCTCCTCACCACCAATGGACAACTATCGCAGATCCTGATACTATCACCTGTAAATCTGGTCATTTATTATTGCAAAAAAATGATGGTACTCCTTCTTGTGTGATGCCTTCCACATACCTAAAACTGATTGATAGAGGATATGGCAACTATGATTCATCAATTATGAGTAAACGTCCCGTTATGATGAATCAACTGATGCAAAATATGGTATCAAATGAAAAATTAATGTATCATTGGCATGAGATGATGCAGAAAAATCCAACTATCTTGATGCATACAATGAATGATTGGGTATCTCAAATGAAAGAAAATCCTGAATTAATGAGAAATATCTTGGGTCCTATGGCTAGTGAACCTCAATTACGTGAAAAAATGATTCAGGCAATGAAAAATCATCCTCACATGGAAAACTCTCTTAAAATACATTCAGCGTGGATGGATTCAGTTCATCACTCAATGATGAATTCTGGAATGGGTACAGGAATGCATGGTACTTTATGCTCCTGGTGTCCTAGTTACAAGATGGATTCTAGTTTCATTTCAACAGAATTTTCAAATTCAGATCGAATGATGGGTATTATGCATGGAATGTGGGTTAATTCTGGCATGAGTTATGACATGCATCAACTAATGATTCAAAATCCCTCACACATGTCAACGATGTCAGAACAAATGATGAATCCAATACTTGATTCAATAATGAATGATGAAGATTTACGTCCGCAAATGATAGAATTATTGTTAGAACATCCTGAATTTATGAACTCTATAAGACATTCTAATTCTGAAACAAATGCTGACCATTAAAATCATTTAGGGCAATTTGCAGAGTGTTTTAATTGGAAAAAATACAAATTAAATTAATTGATAAAAATTCCAATAGAAAAAAAATACCACACAGCATTAAATGATTTAATTAATTATTTAAAAAATTCACGATTTCTTAATGATAAAAAAGTTGAAGATGCTTTTAGAAGTATTCCTAGACATGAATTTGTTCCATCATCTGAATTAGATTATGCATATAACAACGAACCACTCCAAATTATGAAAAATCAAACCATTTCTCAACCAGGTGTAGTTTCAAGAATGACTGAATGGTTAGATGTTAGAAACGGACAAAAAATCCTTGAGATTGGTACTGGTTCTGGATGGCAAGCTGCGATTCTTTCTTACTTGGTTGGTGAAGGAACTATTTATTCTGTTGAAAGACATACACAACTAGTAAAATTTGCACAAGAAAATCTAAAAAAATTAAACATAGATAATGTTCATGTAGTTCTCGGTGATGGTAGTATTGGATATGCTAAAGAATCACCTTATGATAGAATCATAATTACTGCAGCATGTACTGAAATTCCTTTGCCACTAATTGAGCAACTAAAAGAAGGTGGACTCATAATTGCGCCTGTTGGTGACTCTTCACAATCATTAGTTTTGTTACAAAAGACTTTAAAAGGAATTATTGAAATCAAAAACGAATCACATTATGTCTTTGTTCCACTACGTGGAAAATTTGGAAAAAAGTAAAGATTTTCTTTTTTAATAAAATAAATTCTAAATGATATCGAATTTGCCATTTGTTTTGGCTCTGTAAATGGTATCTGGTTTTCTCAGAAAAATGCCTGACTCTAAAACTCCTGTTGTTTGCTTAATTTTCTGAGAAAGTATTTTGGGATTTTTTATTGTTCCAAAATCACAATCTAAGATTATGTTGCCGTTTTCTGTAAAGAATGGATATCCTCTATCAAGTGAGCGTAATTCTGTCTTTCCTCCTAATTTCTCAATGGATCTAACTACTGAATTTCTTGCAAGTGGATGAATTTCTACTGGGACAGTTCTTGTGAAATTTTTTACAAACTTTGTCTTATCTGCCATGACTACAACTTTTTTTGCAAGACTAAACAAAATATTTTCTCGTAATAATGCTCCTCCGCCTCCTTTGATAACATATTTTTGAGAATCAATTTGATCTGCACCATCAAAAACGACATCAATATGGTTAACTTGATCAGCTTCTACTAATGGAATACCTACTTTTTCTGCAATCAATTTGATTTGCAAAGATGTTGGAATTCCTGTTATGTTATAATTTTTTAGTCTGATTAATTTTCCAAGTGACTTTACAAGTGTAGTAGCTGCCCTTCCACTACCTAAACCAATGATCTGATTGTCTTTAACCAACTTTAATGCATCATTTGACAATGCCACGATGGCATTATCGAAGGACAATTACTCTACCTCTGCTTGATCGAGCTTTGATAAAACTCTCATGATGTTTCCTTTGATTTTGTCTAAATCATCAGTATCATCATCAAAGTCATCATCTAATGTTGTAGTTTTTGGTTTTTCTGGTTCTGGTAATGCTTTGTGTTCTGTAATTTTTGCTACTTTGTTAATGTCTGGTTTAGTTTCAATACTTGTTTCTGGTGTTGGTGTAACTGATTGAATAATCTCTATTTTATCTTCAACTTTTGGTTTTGGTTGAATTATTTCTTCAACTATCTCCTCTTTAGGTTTGATTAGTTCAGTTTGCATCACTCTTGGTTCTGGCATTGGTTTCACAACTTGTTTTTCTTCTTTCTCAAAGAGTGGGAATTTTGGTTCACTTTTTGAAATGTTTGTTAGTGTAGTTAATTCAAATGATTGTCTTGATTTTGTTGCAGGAATTTCAATTGGTTTTGACTCTGTCTTCTTTGGGATATCAAAGTTGAATGTATTTTTGAAAGATTTTGAAATATCTTGTTTTGATTCTTTCTTTACTTCTTTCTCTTTACTTTCTGCTTCAACTTTAGATGTTACAATCTTTGATGATAACTCGTACAATCTATCGTCTAGTTTTGATAGTTTTTGATCCATCAAAGTAATCAAACCGTCGCCAACTGGGCCCAAGTCTGGATGTTTGCTTGCCTGTTCAAGTTTTTCTAGCTTTGCTAAAACAATTCCTAGTTGATGTTGATATTTGAGTAACAGTTTATCTTTTTGAATTTTAGAAAATTCTGTGTCTGCTTGATATAATCTTGAAATTGTTTTGGTAAGAATATCTTTTTCAATTTTTAAAGAACTAATTTGACTTTTAATATGAGAACTTGCTCCTAGACTAAGTAGTTGATTTTTATCTCTTGGCATTTTTCGTACTGCAGCAGCAGTTGCAACACCTGCTAATGAACTAAGAATTAAAACAATTTCTTGCATCTATGTATACCATTTAATCCAGGAATACTTTCTGCGTTTAGCCTCTGGGAATCCACAACTTGCGCATTCGTGATGACGCTTATGGAGTGAGTTTTTACCACATCGTCTACATCTGATGTGAACTTTTTTCTTTGTAAAACCACCCATAGAAGTTGTGCCTTTAGTCATCTCAAATCACCTAATGTTGTGCTGGTGGAGGAGATATCATAACAACATTGTCTCCTCTAACTACAATGCTTCCAAGGCTTTTTGAATCGCCTTCAGCAGGAATTTCCTCTGAAGAATCGAGTAGCAGGTTCATGTGTTGGTCAAAACCTAGAAGCAAGCCTCTAATGGTTTTGTTTCCTTTGAGTTTTATCAATACTACTTGATTGATACTCTCATCCAATACTTTTACTGCCATATCAACGGACATCTATAATCACTTATTGACTTGGATATTGAGGCGTTATATTAAATTTCCATTGGTGAAACTATGAGCTATGCCCAGTAAGGCAAGTTTGACACCTTTTTGATAGATTATTGATGATTTCAGCTAAAATTGCTTGCCCTTCTTTCTTTGTTGCTTTTGTTGGATCTCCCCAAATTCCATTTTTTGTTGCTTTTGGAAATGACTGATTGGCTAGTTTTCCAAGTTTCTGAATTTCCTTTTTTGTCATTTTATCTGTGATCAGTCCTTTTTTAGCTGATTGCATTTTGACATTTTTTGAAATTGCAAGCATTAGTGATGTTTCAACAAACCCTGCATGATCAAACTCTTTTTTCATAAAATGCCAATATGATAATGGGAAGACCTTCAGCTTATTTTTAGAGAGTTTCTTTAGTTTGACATCCATATTTTTTATTGGTTTTAGATTACCATGATGCCCATTAATTATGAAAACTGTTTTAATTCCATTTGATAATAACGACATACACAAATCAGAAAGAACTGTACGAAGAGTTGATTCTTTAATACTCAGATTAAAAAATGGTGCATGTTCAAATGAAACTCCATATGTAATAGTTGGAAGTAGGAAAAATCCATTTTTCTCAGAAATTCTTTTTGCAACCTCACTTACAATATCTGTATCAGTAGATATTGGCAAATGTGGACCGTGTTGTTCAATTGAACCTACTGGAATTACTGCAATTTGTTTTTTCTTTAAAATTAATCTTCTAAGATTTGGATCAAACTGAGATTTAATTTCTACCATCTAATTCACTTAGATTTAATGTGAACCTTTCTCCAACGAACTTCAAGCTTGTTTTCTAGATGCATTTTTGTTGCTTTGAGTAGTGTATCTGCCTCCAGTTTTTGCCCCTTTGTCTTTATTTTTTCAAGAGTATCATTAGGATCAACCTTGAAGGAATCTTGGAATATGATTGGCCCTTGATCCAAGTTTTCTGTAACGTAATGTGAAGTTACACCAACAATTTTTGTGCCTCTCTCAAAAGCCTGTGCATATGCTAGTGCACCTGGAAATGCAGGTAACAATGAAGGATGAATGTTAATGATTCTGTTTGGGTATCTCCAAACAAAGTTGGGACTAAGAATTCTCATATATCTTGCAAGAGTAATCAAATCAATATCGTATTTTTTACAGATTTGAATAATTTTCTCTTCTGCTTTATCTTGATTTTTTTCGTCTACTGATACAAATGGAATATTTACCTTTTTTGCTAATGGCTCTAATGTTTTTTCAGTACCAACTATAACTGATATTTTTCCTTTTAGTGACTTTGCATTTTTAAGAATAGTTTCAAGGCACAATGGTTCTTTTGTTACAAATACTGCAATGTTTTTTTGCGAATTAGTTTCATGATGTGTACTTACATCCATCTTTTCTTTTTTAGCTAAACTTTGAATCTCTGAATCAAATTCCTTTACATCAACTGATTTTGAGAATGATACTTCCAGATACATTCCAAAAAGACCTTTGATTACATTTTGATTTACTTTTTCAATGTTACCACCTTTTGAAAATGCAAAATTAGTGAATGTAGCTACAATTCCCTCTCTATCTTTACCAACAACTGTAATTCCAACTACTGTCTTTTTCATGACTTTGTTTCATGAATATTTTCTCATTATTAATCATTCACAGAAATAAAATGGTGCGGGAGGTGGGATTTGAACCCACGAACTCCTAAGAGATAGGGTCCTAAGCCCTACGCCTTTGACCAGGCTGGGCGACTCCCGCAACGATTTTGCCATTAAACACAAATTTATCTATTATTGAACAATGACATGGCAAAATTTTTTGGAACTAATGGAATACGTGGTGTTTTCTCTGAAGATTTTACTTTGGAATTTGTACATGATATGACTTTGGCTATTGGAACTTATTTTGAGAAAGGACCTGTTCTAATTGGATATGATGGACGAGAATCAAGTCCAATTATTTCCAAGGTTGTCAGTTCATCTCTTAATTCAATTGGTATTGATTGCAATGTTGCAGGAATTGTTCCAACACCATGTCTTGAATTTGGTGTAAAGAGTTTGGGATATTCTGGTGGTATAATGATCACTGCATCGCACAATCCTCCACAATACAATGGCATCAAGCCTGCTGCAAAAGATGGTGTGGAGATTTCTCGTGATGATGAATTAATCATTGAAGATATTTACTTTAAAAAAAATTGGATTACACGTCCTTCAAAATGGGGTACTACAGGAATAGAGACGCGAACAATTGAGACATATCTGAATGGAATATTTTCTCATATTGATTCTAGGCTTATAGAATCAAAAAAGTTTAGAGTTGTTTTAGATTTAGGAAATGGCGCACAGGCAGTATCTGCACCAGATTTTTGTAAACAGTTACAATGTGAAACTTTTTTGGTAAATCAAACCATTGATGGCAATTTTCCCGGACGTGGTTCAGAGCCAACACCCCAAAATCTCTCAACACTATCAAATACAGTAATTGAAAACAATGCGGATCTTGGAATTGCTTTTGATGGTGACGGTGATAGAAGTATATTTTGTGATAATAAAGGTAATATTTTAACCGGTGACAAGTCTGCACTTTTACTTACTCAACATATCTTAAAGAAGAATACGAACTCTTTGGTTGTAACTTGTTTGAATTCGGGTTCTAACATTGAAAAAATTGCTGAGAGGTTTAATTCTAAAGTTATTCGAACCAAAGTTGGGAGTGTTGAAGTTTCTAGGAAGATGGTTCCAACTAATGCATTAATTGGATTTGAGGAAAATGGAGGATTTATGTATGGTAAACATAATCAAGTACGAGATGGTTGTATGACGTTAGGATTAATGCTTGATCTTTTGGCAACTTCTGGAAAATCATTATCTGACGAGATTTCTCTTTTACCCCCCTCCTTTACTACAAAGGACAAGGTATCATGCCCCTCTGAAAAAGTAGAAGAATTGATTTCCTCTCTTAAAGAAGAGTTTCCAAGTTCAGATATCACTGATGGAATCAAAATTTCTGATGATCCTAAAAATTGGGTAATGATTAGACCTAGTGGAACCGAAC